>JBDNHG010000279.1:0-3334 GCA_041688925.1 Acidimicrobiales bacterium
GGGTTGTAGTGCCTCGACGACCGTCGACTCGGTGGCGGCTGCCGGTCTGCCCGTTGCGGCGGCGCCCGAAAATGTTGCGAGCGCGGTTGACATGACCATGCCTCTCGTTGACGACGAGGCTCTCTCGGAGGACGCCATCAGCGTCGATTCGGCCGGCGAGGCCGATGCGCCCATCGCCTCCTGGGACGGTCCCAACGTCGCCCCGCTCCTCGATGCCAGGATGGTCGAGCTGGCAGCGCCGTTCGGTTCGCCATTTTCTCCCGAAGCCGTTGCTGCGATCTTTGAGACGCCGACCGACTTCCCTTACCCCCAGGGGACTATCACCGGTGTTATCCGCACATGGGATCTCGACCAACGGTAACCGACGAAGTCGATATTGAAGAGGAACGCATCATTGGACTCGAAGGCGATCCCTGTGACACGATCCTCGACGCAATCGCCGACTCGCTCGAAGCAGACCCAGATAGCCGGTGGGGTCGCTCATCACGGCAACGCCAAGAAGGCCAAGCGTGGAACGACCTGTTCACCGCGGAAGATGGCGATGGCGACGGCGTCAAGGATCGACTTGTGCTCACCAGCGACATCGCACCAGATGTCGATGAGTCCGATGTCAAGATCTCGGTGGAGTTCGAACCTGGCGAGATCCCAGAGCTGGATTGGATGGCGGGGCTGCCAGTCCCTGCGGGTGGCCGTCTGGTTGGGGTACTCGAGGGCATGGGTCTGGTGAAAGACTTCGGACGTCCCGGCGGCAACGGCACCATCACCGCTCGCTGGAGCTATCCCGTCGATGCGGTTCCAGATCTCGCCGCATTTCTGAACTCCGGCGTCGTTGGCGCTGCAGGGTTCGACCATGAAGACCTCTCGGTCACCGCCGACGACCCGACTGACCGGTTCGACGTTTCAATCGGCGACTGGGAAGGCCAGATCATCGTGTCGACCTTCTCCATCGGTGACGCCGACCCCGCTGGCTACCACGTCATGTGGACGTTGTCCCGGGCCTAGGAGCAGACGCGCAGGCTGTGGTCGATCGGGCCAGGTCGGCGGCGGTACGAGCGATCGTGGTGACAGCGAAGCCGTCGATGACAATGTACTCGTGGCGTTCAAGGCCGTCCGAACGGCGATACACCTTCACGCCCTTGCGAGGCTGGAGGCGATCAGCCGTTGTAAAATTCGGCGTGTCTGCGAGATAGACGCCGTGACCAAGCCGGTTGATGAATCCATGATTCACGGAGCGAGTCAGTTCGAAGTCTTCGACGCCTGCGGTGGCGGCTTGGGCGCGAGTGAAGTAGCCCTGCCAGCTTCGATACTGGCGTTTAGCGCAGGGCGCAGTCCATCACCCAACGGATACGCAGGAGAGGTCGCTGCACCGCTGCCGGTCGAGTCAGAGTAGATCGCCGAACAACTCGCTCAGGGTGTCAAGGCACGCGTCAAGCACCTTGACCCGATTCGGGTCCTCCTCGTGGTTGGCTTCAGACGCTACGAAACCAATGAGCTGCTCGAAATCATTGGGGTCGCCGCTGATCTCGACTCCTCGATCCGTTGTGGTCGCGGCGTTGACCATGCGTTCGCAGTCAGGGTCAAGAATCAGGACAGTGCGCAAGACAGCGACAACTTCGGAAGGAACGGTGACCTGCAGCCGTTCGCCGTCGCCTAGCCGGTCGCTGGCAGCGTGGCGCAAATCAAACGCCGAACTTTGCCAGCCGCTGATTGTCCCAGCGTCGCCGCAGTTGCTGCAACGCCAGTCGATCGATGCAGGAACGTCGCTGCGATGCACCACGACGTGGCCGCTGCACCTACCGCTCACGGTCGAAGAGATGCACGGAAGAGCGCTCGACCACGACGAGCCCGAGGCCCGAGATGTGGCCGCGGTCGTTATAGCTTGTAGGTGCTCGGCCAGTACCCGCAACTCGGTGGCGGCATCATCGGGCATATTGTCGTAGTGACTCAGGTCAGCTATCAGCATTCCCGCTGGCTCGATCAACTCGATGGTTTGTTCCCTCTCTCGTCCAAACCGGCGTCCGGGCTGTGCCGGCTGACCTGTCGCTTCGGCGAGTGCCGCATGCAGCGCATCTCGCGGCGTGACATAGGTCTTGTACAACGGCCCGCACGGCATATCGGCCAGGTCGACCGCGATCGCAGTGAGATCATCCCAACCCTCGCCATTTCGGAACTCAGCGTGATAAGCGAACTCGTTCATCGAACCAACCACGCTGCGGTTCGTCGTCTTGGCAAACGACACATCAACCATTTCCGCAGTCTCCTGCAACAGCACATCGATGCCCACACCAAGCGCGTCGAGAACCAGCCCGACAGATTCGCCAATGCGATCGCCAAGCGAGGACGCAGGCGCGAGCGGCACAAACACCGGCAACAACGTCTTCTCGTTTACGAACAATGCCACTTGCCGCGGGTTCCAGAACAACGCCGTCGCATACCAGTTGCCAAGCAGAGTCGTTGCCTCACACGCTTCGACAACCGGCGCCTTCACCCGGTCCAACAATTTGCGGGTGCCATGAACCGTGAACATCCATCAAGTCTGCCAGCCGCAGGCAGCCCACCATGAGTTGCGCCGGGCGCACAATCTCAAAGCGCCGCAGACCCGAGGGTAATCGAAATCCCGTATTCAGCTTGGGAAGCTGTCGGAAGGGGTTCGGCGGTGCAGGGCCCTGACCAGCGTTTTCGCAGGTCAGTGGTGATTTCAGCCGGTCGGTGAGTTGACCGCTGAACACCACTTGAGACCCCTGTTTACCGATGTTCTAGGCACGCTCTAGGCACGAAGCGCCACGAAACCTGGCCGTGGGGAACTCGAGCTCGGAAATCAAGCGCTTGCCATATCGAGTCGCGATCGCTCGTCAGGTATTCGGCCGGCTTGGTCCGGCCTTGGCCGCGGCCAAGTGACCGTCACTGGGAACGAGCACCGTCAAGGGTCGCGATAGCCTCCGAAGCATGGCTGGTTGTTGTGAGGGGGTGGCAGGATGGATCGTTGTGCCGTCTACATAGATGGCCTGAACCTCTACAACTCAGCCCTGCGCGGTTCCACAAGCCGATGGCTCGATATCGAGGAGTTTGCGAGAGCCATTGTTCATCCCCACGAGCTGGTCTCAGTGATGTATGTGACGGGCCGTCTCAATCCCGACGATGCCAGCGACAGGGAGAGCCCTAAACGCCAGCGCGCCTATCTGAAAGCTCTCTCTGCACGCGGGGGCGTGGACGTGGTCGCTCACAACTTTGTTGTCCCTACAGAGCCGCGCGTCGTATCGCGCGGGGGTAGCTGGCATGACCGTACCGATCCACCGCTGCCAGACGCGCTCGCGTCCGAACTCGATGCCATGGA
>JBDNHG010000280.1:0-4035 GCA_041688925.1 Acidimicrobiales bacterium
GGCTGGTTCAACATCACGTTCGGATCGATCTTCCGGGTCGGGGATCGCATCCAGATGGCTGGCGTACACGGCGATGTGATCGACATTTCGTTGCTCAAGACCAGGCTGATGGAGATCGGCTCGACCGGCGGGTCGACCTGGGTCCAGGGCAATCAATTCACCGGTCGGGTGGTCACGGTGTCGAACAAGGCGTCGTTCACCGAACCCGTCTTCAACTACAGCAGCTACTTCGAATTCATATGGGAAGAGGTCGAGGTCGCCATTCCTCATCACGGCGATTGGCAAACAGCGTCAGAGATTCTCGAACGCGAAGCCCGCAGGCAGTCTGCGTCAGAGGGCGCAAGGCAGGCCATGAGCGAGGCGCGGCGCCGCTTCCCGGTGCCGGTCGCGGAGGTCGAGCCACGAGTATTCGCGTCGGCCGATGACAGTTTCATGCGCCTCGCTGTGCGGTTCGTCGTCCCGATTCGCAGCGCACTGTCGGTCAAGGACGACATCATTCGACGCATCCATACAAGCCTCGATGGTGCTGGGGTGGAGATTGTTTCCACGACGGTCGTCCAGAACGCAGCAACAGACTGGCAGCCGATTTCACCGAGCAACCCAGGCGACAGCAGGCCCGATCAGGGGCGAGATCGTTGAGCGCCATCGATGCCACACTCGTGATCGCCCTCATCGCATTGGTCGCAGTGTTGTTCGTGCTGGCGATGGTCGAGGCATCATTGCTACACGTGCGGCGATCCGCTGTCGCTGCCCAGTCGTCCGAAACCGACGGGCAGTCGCAACGGCTTCTCGGGCTGCTCGACGAACTCCCGACGGTGATGAACACCGTCTTGTTGGCGGTCCTGCTCACGCAGGTCACAGCAACGGCACTCGCCGGCGTTCTCGCTCAACGATGGATCGGCGGCTCCGGAATCACAATCGCCACGTTGGCAGTGACAGTCGTACTGTTCGTCTATGGCGAGGCGATCCCCAAGACCATCGCCATCGCCGACCCGGTGCGACATGCGCGACGCCTCAGTGGCCTGGTTGGCACTCTGAATGCCGTGCTGGGACCACTGGTGTGGATCCTGGTTTGGTTCGCACGATGGCAGTCACCCGGCATCCGCCGCATCGATGCAACCAGAGCAATCAGCGAACGCGAACTACGGCATCTCACCGACGAGGCCGCCGAGGCAGGCGAGATCGAGCGATCCGATGCCGAGCTGATCGAGAAGTCCTTCACGCTGGGTGACCTCCAGGTCTGTGACATCATGATCCCGATCGAGGAGGTTGTATCCGTCGCTGCATCGACGCCGGTCGAAGCAGCGCTGCATTCCGCTATCGGAGCTGGACACCGACGCCTGATCGTCCATGACGGGTCGCCCGATCGGGCCCTTGGGTTCGTGCGTATGAGCGACCTCTCGCACGCGACCACCACGGGTAGCGACTCCACCGCTGGTGCTCACGTCCGCAACGCGCTCAAAGTGGACAGTGCTGCGCTCGTGATCGATGTGCTGCGAGAGATGCAGCGGACACAATGCTTTCTCGCTGTCGTTACAAACGCAGACGACTCCGCTGTGGGAATCATGACCGTTGAAGACATCTTCGAAGAACTCCTCGGCGACATCGACGAACCTGACTCATGACAGGTGCGTTGCGGGCTTGTCGGAGAAATCGGTTGCGTTCTGGTCGCTCGAGCGTAGTGTCGTTTTGGTGTTCGGAGCAACCGCGGTATGGCGCTACCAGCGGGTCTGATCGCACCCGCGAGTGACGCTACAAAGCGCGCCAGCTGACAAACATGTTCGCGCTGTGGCCGTTGCGCCGCGATCGCTCCGCGACCGGCGAACATCCCCTCGTGCAGCCATCCCCTCGTGCAGTCTCACGACGCCGGGCGCGCTCTTCGCGGCGATGTCGGGCCCGACCCAAGACGTGAACATGGTCTTCAGACGAACGCGCATCTCGCTGCTCTACCCACGACTTGCATCTGGCAATTCACGGCAGCCCGGGAGAGCATCATTCAGCGTGGAGTAATGGCACGGCGCATGCGAAGGTTGTCTCGCGTCTCGCTGCCACCCTCGACCGCGGCGGGGTCTCCCGCAGGGTCCTCAACGGCCCATGGGCGTTCGGGCGGATAGTCCTTGTTGACCACCTTGCGGGCATTGTTCTCCCACGTGTTCTCGGCGGCCTGCTGGTAGCGCCGCTGCGGTCCAGAAGGCACGGCCAGGTGGGTCACGTCGACCTGGCCGTTCCTTCTGGACCGGAAGTAGCTGGGGGCCGGTTTGAGCACCCCGTGGAGCCCGGGAGTCGGATCGACCCGTCTCCGAGTTGCGGTCGACGAGGGGGCATTTGCTTCACCCGAGGCACGGTCACCAGGGGGCACGATCCGGGTCAACGAGCCTCCGGTCGGCATCGAGTTGCGCCAGGCTGGACAATTCGGGCTCGGTCAGCGACAGGTTACGGGACCGCCAGTTCTCGGCGAGGTGCTCTGGATTGCTGGTCCTCGGGATGGCGACCACGTTCGCCTGGTGGTACAGCCAGGCGAGCGAGACGGCCGCGGCGTTCGTTTCGTGGCTGTCGGCAATCTCACGGATGCGCGGATTGTCGAAGACTGCGCCTTGCGCAAGCGGCGAATAGGCGGTGAAGATCCAGTCGTTGTCCTCACACCACGCCCGCAGCTCATGCTGTTGCAGGAAAGGGTGACATTCGACCTGAAGCACTTCGAGCGGGGCGAAGTCCTTCACCTTGTCGAGCTGCTCGATGGTGAAGTTGGACACGCCGATGTGATTCGTCAGCCCACCCGCCTGCACTTGAGCCAGCGTGTCGAGAGTCGCGGCGACGATGTTCCACTCGACCGGCCAGTGCACGAGGAGAAGGTCGACGTGCGAGGTCTGGAGGCGCTCGAGGCTGTTCTCGACGGACGCAACCAGGTCGGCCGGGCGATGCTTGTCATTATCGATTTTGGTCGTCAGGAACACGTCGGCGCGGTCGATGCCCGAGGCTCGAATACCGTCGCCGACACCGCGTTCATTGCCATAGGCCTGGGCGGTATCGATGTGGCGGATGCCGAGCTCGAGAGCGGCCCCCACGATCGCCTTCGCCTGGCTGTTGTCGAGCTGCCAGGTGCCGAGACCGGCGCGAGGGATGTTCAGACCTCGAGAGGTGGTGACAACCGGTTGTTGTCCGAAGTCCTGGCTCGGCGCATCGACCAGGGGGTGCTCGCTCGCGTTGCCTTCGTCGACGAGCACGTTGGGGCGGGGTCCTTGGGTCGTATTACTCATGCGACCGTCTTACCCGATCAGCGCGTCGGTCAAACTCGCGTCGATCGATCTTCATCGCATGGTGTTGGCATCACAATTGTTGATTGCGATTCTGAGTCGGGTTTGGGCCAACCAGCGCTGGGGTAGTGAAAAGTCGTTCGGCGAGAGCCGCCGATGACAAGGCCGAGGAAGCACAACATGACGACTCGAGAAGATAATTACTCGCGACGCTGCGCGTCAAAGGTGATTACCGACCTGCCTGGTGAACCCGAGCCGATCGTGCCCGGCTATCCCATCGTTCCTGGTGAACCATCGCCGGAAGTGCCGCCGCCTCATCGCCCGCTTCCCGACGAGCCGATCACGCCCATCCTGCCAGGCAAGCCCGCTCCGTCGAAGCAGGACCAGGCGGGGTCGACCGGAACGGTGGCGTGATGCCGGGCGGAAAGGAACCCGGTCCCTCGATCAAGGACCCCGAGCGTTACGAGGCTCTGCGTGACGAAGGAATGAGCAAGGAGAAGGCAGCCCGCATCGCCAACAGCGATGCAAGCGAAGTCGGGCGCCGCGGCGGCAAAGCGCCGCCGTACGAGGAGTGGACGAAGGCGCAATTGTACGACAAGGCGAAGCAGGTCGGCATCGACGGTCGATCCAAGATGGACAAGGGCGAGTTGATCGACGCTCTGCGAAATCGCTGACAACCCGCAATCGAAGCTCCATGCTGAGCATGGAGGTTGGTTCCGTCTCGGCGATGGGCAAGGAACTTCGACGCCCATATCCGCCTCGTGCGAACCGCGGCTCTCAA
>JBDNHG010000281.1:0-2955 GCA_041688925.1 Acidimicrobiales bacterium
CGGGTGTGGGCGTGGGTTCTGGCTCGGGTTCTGGTTCGGGTTCTTCGAACGAGGTGAGCGAGATCGTGAACGCGGCGCCCGGCTCGCCATAGATGACGGTGAATGGCCCGTTGCCGACGAAGGAGCCACCGGGGCGATTGAGGACAACGCCATTGGACTCAAAGGTGGAGATGGTGTCTGCAGATGCGCCATCGACCGAAATGTCAGATCCGAACGTGTCGTCGGAGAAGGTGAACACCTGCGGGCGGCCCTGGCCACCGAGCTGGCCGGTGAAGCCGTCAGGACCGACTTCGGTGACTTCGGCTTCGAACAGCTCGACATCGAGTGAGCCCGAAGTGTTCGCCGCGATCGCGGGAAGCTCGGGGTCTGGTTCGGTCGAGTCGTAGACGAGGACCCAATCTTCGCCAGGCAACGGCAGGTTGTCGTAGGAGACGTAGGAACCCGGTTGATCGGTGACGACACGGGCGATCGCTACGTGGAAGGCAGACCTGTTATCACCCACTGTTGGGTAACCCGACAGGTCGAGCGCGATGCCGACCGAACCTGCTTCGGCTTGGCGGGTTGCAGGCTCGTTCAGGCGGGCGATTGGTCCTTCGGCGACGAAGAACTCGCCGAGTTCGCTGGCTGGGTTTCCGGCGAGGTCCTCGGTCAGTGAAGCGGAGATCTCGGCGATCTGGTCAGCATAGAAACCCATTGTCCCCAGAGCATCGAAGTACCAACGGCCGTTGCGTTCGGTGACGATGAAGCCGGTCTGCTCGGGTATGAAGTCGCGAGGGTTCATATCGCTGTCGAGCTCGAAGAGCAGCTCAGCGATACCGTCTTCGAGACAGACGCGTTCGTTATCGAACTCGTCTTGGACGGTGATGCACCAGTTGGTCGTATCTATGACGAATGAACTGCCATTGGCCGTTGCGCTGATGTCGGTTGTTGTTACGAGGGTGCGGCCTTCCCATTCGGAGATTCCGAGTTCGAGCTCATCAAACCGCAGGGATGTCTCGCGCACCGCTTCTTGGCGATCGGCCTCGTTCACCTGTGAGTCGAACAACGGTTGATAGTCGTGGAGATACGGCGTGGCGTAGGGGTCGGTGAGTGCGATGACAGACTCGTAGTCGAGGGATTCGATCGAGGTGAAGAGCTCTTGCACCACTGCCTCGGGTGACTCGGCGCCGCCCGTTTGTGTATCGACCAGGTCGAAAGCCCGGCCGAAGTCGGGACGAGGGAACCCATCGAGTTCGCCTTGAGAACGGGCGATCTCGAGGAACGTGTATCCCATCGACACGTACCATTTTCCGTCCTTTTGCACGGTCACGAGGTCGATGTGTCCATCGGGAGCGAACTCGTCGATAGGTGACTCGCCCGGAATGAACAGTCGACTCGCCAGACCGCTGCGCTCGTCGCGGAACTCGGCCCGTGCTCCGTCGACAGCGCCGACGTCGAAGGCGCTCGGGTCATCGCCGAATGCGACGATGACCGCGGTGTCGACGTCATCGACTGCCAGTTCGAAGTCGAGGCCATCGAGACGAACTCGAGAAATACGTCCATCTGCATCGAGCGGCTCGACCTGATAGGTGATGGCTTCGCCGCCAGGGCCGGCAATGGTGTAGTCGAACGCCTTGAACACCGATGCGTAGGCATCGCTGATCTCGTTTGTTGACTGCCCTGAACCGTCGAGTTCTTCGAACCGATTGAAGGCGGGGCTGAAGCTGCCGAACCATGCATCGATCTCGTCGGGGTCGAACACGTCGACAAAGCCGACGGCATCTCGTTCGTTGACCGACGCCATCAGCTGATCGATCGCTGCTTCGGGTGAGTCGGCGCCGCCAGCGCTTCCGCCAGTGAATAGCCGGAATGCCAAGAATCCGAGACCGGCGACAAGGACCAGCGCGCCAACGCCGAGAATCAGGTTGCGTTTGCTCGACCTCGGCCCGTCGCTCGTCGCCAGGTTGTAGTTCGGGTCAGCCGAGATGTTCGGATCGTAGGTGTGGGCCACTGGACCGCCGGAGGCAAAGGCTGGCCCGCTAGCGGTCTGATCTGTCGGAGGTGGACGACCAGGAGTCGCAGGTGGCTGTGCTGCGGGTATTGCCACCGTCTCTGCTGCGTAGCTCGGAGCGCCAGTGGGCTTTACGGGAGCGTTGTCACCTGGTGCGGGCGCGACATAGTCGGGGTGCTGTTCGGGGGCGTACCACTTGCCATCCGAAGCGGCCCACCAGCCGTCGCCCTGAGAAGTATCACTCATTTATTCCGCCCTCCAGCGTTCCGCGATCACACACTCTATGGTGCCGCGTGTTACAACGAAGGTCATGGGGGAGTGGTCCCCAACTACTTCATATGGGGCACACGACCTGCGTTCGCGATTTGTGGGTCAGAGGATGGACGCTCGACGGCGCCGGCAGGCATGAGCGAGGCAGACGAATCCGATCGTTGCGACGATGGGTCCACCGAGTTGCACGTCGAGCACGCCGTAGCGTTCACCTGCCCACACGAACAGCCACCACATGGCGAGCCCGACCACGATGAGCACGGTGGTCGCGATTCTGAGTGCGATGTGCCCAGCGACGAACACCGATGCCCACGTGATGACGGCGATGAACGCCGGCATGTACCACCATCGTCCGACCCAGGCCACCTGGTTGGGGAGTGCGCCTTGGGCCAACGAGATGAAGGTGTCGGCAGTGTTGAAGCCCGACCGATTGCGTCCACCGATGCGAGCCCACGGCAAAAATGCCCCGAGGGCTGCCAGCGCCAACCCCGCTGTGGCAATGAGCGCATTGCGTTCTTCATGGTTCACGGTCCGCTCAACTCGCTCAGATGTGGCATCCGTGGTCGGCCAAGTGCTGCCCTATCGCTGCCATAAACGATCGCTTTGAGGTCGCCACCACGTTCGTCTGTGAAACGTCGTGTGAGCAGCACCATGGTCCGAACAATACTCAGAGATTGCGCGAGTAGGCAGAGCGC
>JBDNHG010000282.1:0-2796 GCA_041688925.1 Acidimicrobiales bacterium
ACGCCGACGCCGACGCTGACCCCGCCACGTCTGAGGGAATCTTCGTGTCTCTCGACGGCGCAGAGCACGGACTCAGCAGCGGCGACCATGTGCGGGTCAGCGGAACCATCAACGAGTCGTACGGTCTGACCCAGGTCGAGTTGGTCACCTCCGTGGTCCTATGTGCAACCGAAGCGGCGCCGCCGACCCCGGCCGTCATCACCTTCCCCGTCACAACCGTCGATGCTCTCGAAGCGTTTGAGGGAATGGCCGTCACCTTCTCGCAAACGCTTTACGCAACCGGCAACTACACGCAAGCTCGCTACGGCGAAGTCGACCTGTCGATTGACGGCCCGCTAGACAACCCAACGAATGTGGTTGCTCCTGGCGCGGCGGCGAACGATTTGCAAGACCTCAACGACCGCAGCCGCATCCAGCTCGACGATGGCAGTAACGAGCAGAACCCGGTAACGGTGCCCTATCTGGGCGACGGCCACACCCTACGAACCGGTGACAGCGTCGACACGCTGACCGGCGTGTTGAGCTACGGGTTCGGAATCTATGAAGTGCATCCGACCGAGCCGGTCAGCTTCACCCGGCTGAACACCCGCACCGCACCCCCGAGCGTGGGAGGCAGTATCCAGGTAGCGGCCTACAACGTGCTGAACTACTTCACGACCATCGACGGGGCCGGGTCCATCTGCGGACCTTTGTCCAACCAAGACTGCCGCGGCGCAGACACGGCCGACGAGCTCACTCGCCAACGCGACAAGCTGGTACGAGCAATCAGCATGCTTGACGCCGACGTCGTTGGGCTGATGGAAATCGAGAATCACCCCGGCGACGTACCAACCGACGATCTGGTGCAAGGTCTGAACGCCGCCACCGCGCCGGGTACCTATGACTACATCAGCACCGGTGCCATCGGCGTCGACGCCATCCGAGTTGCCATCATCTACCAGAGCGCAGCGGTCACACCGGTCGGGTCATTCGAGGTGCTCGACAGCAGCGACATCGCAACCTTCGATGACGAGCTGAACCGACCGATGTTGGTCCAGACGTTCACCGAGATTTCGAGCGGCGGAACGTTCACCGTTGCCGTGAACCATCTCAAGTCCAAGGGATCGGATTGTGACGCCGTCGGCGATGCCGATGCCGATGCCGGCGACGGCCAGGGCAACTGCAACAACACACGAAACAGCGCCGCCCAGGCGATCGTTGAGTTCCTGGCAACCGACCCGACGGCAAGCAGCGATGGCGACTTCCTGATCATCGGCGATCTCAACTCGTACGCCCAGGAGGATCCGATCTCTACGATCAAGGCCGGTGGGTACAGCGACCTCATCGACACCTTCGTTGGTAACACGTTCGCCACCGGTGGCTATTCGTTCAACTTCTTCAGCCAATCGGGTTATCTCGATCACGGGCTGGCCAGTGCCAACATTGCTCCTCAAGTCACCGGTGCAGCCTTCTGGCATGTCAACACGGACGAACCTTCGGGTCTCGACTACAACAACTTCAACCAGCCCGACCTGTTTGTGGCCGACGAGTTCCGTTCATCTGATCATGATCCTGTGGTGATCGGCCTCCAGCTCGACCCCGACGCACCCCAAGACGGCGACGGCGACGGCGTGCCCGACGAGGTCGACGTGTGTCCTGCCGTTGCTGATGGCGACCAGGCCGACTTCGATGCCGATGGCATCGGCGACGCCTGCGACCCGGCAAGCGATGTCTTCAACGTGAAAGAGGCGGTCATTGCAGACCTGACGGCACTACTCGCCAACGCCTCCCGCAGTGATGCTCGGGTGATCAATGCGGCCATCAACAATGTCAACCGATCACTCAATCTCGACTACTGGCTCGACACCGCCACGCTGAACCCTGACGAAGGCCGCAAGGTCTTTGATCGTGAACGGGCCGCGGTGCGCAACCTCGACCGACTGGTCGGCCGGTTCGGCCCGATCGCCGCTGCTGCCCAGACGGCGATCGACACGCTGGTCGAAGGCGATCGCCGCCTCGCCGTGGAACAAATCGCTGCAGCGGTTGCCGCCGGGGGAGATGCCGCCGACATACGCGACGCGAACGAGTACATCGCCGACGGCGACGCCGAGCGTGACACTGGCGAACCCGATGACGCCATCCGCGACTATCGCAAGGCCTGGCAGAGCGCGATCAGGTCGCTGCCAACACCGGGCCAACTCGTCGATCTGCAACTGCTGGCCTTCAACGACTACCACGGTCATCTCGAAGCGACCACCCCGGGCAGCATTGATGGAGTACCGGCCGGTGGTGGCGAATACCTCTCGGCAAAGCTCAGCGAGCTACGAGTCGGCAACGACCACTCGTTGACGGTCGCAGCAGGCGACCTCATCGGCGGATCACCCGCCCTTTCTGGACTGTTCCACGACGAGCCTTCGGTCGAGTCGTTGAACGCAATGGGCCTCGATGTATCCGGTGTCGGCAACCATGAATTCGACGAGGGTGTCGATGAGCTCATCCGGATGCAGAACGGTGGCCGTCACCCCGACGACGGGTGCTACTTCGCTGGCGATCCCTACGCCGGTGCAAACTTCCAGTGGTTGGCGGCGAACACGATCGACCAGGTCACCGGTGAAACGCCACTTCCTCCGTACTCGATCCATGACATCGACGGCATCGATGTTGCCTTCATCGGCATGACTCTCGAGGCAACGCCGACGTTGGTCGCTGCATCAGGCATTGTTGGCTTTGACTTCCTCGACGAAGTAGAGACCGCCAATGCGCTCGTACCGATCTTGCAGGACCAAGGTGTCGAGGCCATCGTCGTCTTGCTGCACG
>JBDNHG010000283.1:0-12673 GCA_041688925.1 Acidimicrobiales bacterium
CGGTGCCGGCGCCAGCGTCGCCCAGATTGACCCGCCACCAGCGGTCGCATCATTGCGACAGCGCCTTGGGCGATCGGGGCGACGCGATGACCCCTCCGTCTTGCGAATGTATATCAGCGAGCCGCCAACAGATCAGAGATCTAGCGTGGTAGATCAGCTGCGCTGCGATCTTGTCCAGGCGGCTTCTATGGTGCGCCTGATGCTGGATCGATGGCTCGAGACGGCCGACGATCCTGGATACAACTACTCAACGCTCGTTCAGCAAATCATGTCGACGATCGCCCAGCACGGAGGCGCCACTGCAGTTGAGCTTCATCGGGCACTATGTGGCCCGGGCCCTTTCCAGCTGGTTGACTCTGCGCGGTTCGCTCAACTTCTGCGAGCGATGGCTTCGGAGGACTTGATCATTCAGGGCTCGGACGGCCTCCTCTTGCATGGAACTGTCGGGGAACGCCACGTCAACCAATACGGCTTCTACACCGCTTTCCAGACCGCCGCCGAATGGCGTCTCGTGAACGGCGGGAAGACGCTCGGGACATTCCCAATCTCGGGACCGCTCTTCGAAGGCGCTCTGCTGGTTTTCGCAGGACGGCGATGGAAGGTCGTAGGCGTAGAGCCGTCTGCTCGCGTCGTTCAACTAGAACCATCAAGCGGAGGGAATCCGCCCAAGTTTGGCGGGAACGCACCGTCAGTCTCAGACGGTGTGCGCTCCGAGATGCGTTCTGTTTACCAGTCCACTGATATCCCCGCCTGGATGGACGCAAGCGCTTGTGAACTACTCAACGAAGGTCGAGCAACGTTCGCTCGACTTGGGTTGCAAGACACCACTGTGCTTACCGATGGCTCAAGTCTGGTGTTCGTCCCATGGGCCGGCGATCGTGCGCTTTTCACGACGACGATGGCACTACGGGGACAGGGCATTGACGCAAGTGTTGAAGGGCCCTCGCTTCGAATTCTTGGAGCAGATATCGCTGAACTCAATGATTCTCTCGACCGGTTGCTAGCAGAGCCAGCACCGGCCCCAAAGGAACTTGCGGCATTCATCGAAAACAAGGAGATCGACAAATGGGACTGGGTCCTCGACAACCCGCTCGCGGCTGAATCAGCCGGCGCTCGCCTACTTGACGTGGATGGAGCATGGCGGCTCCTTCAGACGTTCGCCAAAGATCTCCAATTGTCCGCCGGCCAGCGAACCAGAATCGATCAAGTACAAGAGGCCGTGGACGGCGCACCCACCGTTGCCGCGCCGGTAGCCGCCAATCAGGTGGACCGGATACGTCAGCCAGCGAGTCCAGGGTGGTTGAGAGTCGCCCGGGCCAGCCTGCTCGACCAAGAGTTTTGTGTAGTCGATCTCGAAACGACGGGCTTCAGCCCGCGCCTAGGCGATCGAGTCGTTGAGATCGCCGCGGTCAGAATGAGAGGCGATGGCACCGTCTTGTCAGAGTGGTCGACCCTTGTCGACCCGGGCCGCGACATCAGCGCCCGGCACGTTCACGGGATCACCGCAACCGACGTGGTTGGAGCCCCCGAGTTCGCAGAGATCGTCGGCGACTTGCTCAGCTATGCCAGCGAAGCGGTACTTGTGGCGCACAATTTCAGGTTTGAACACGACTTTCTCCAAGCCGAGTTCGGGCGAGCCGGAGTCAAATTTCCTGAGTTACCAGCGCTGTGCACACTTTCGCTCGGATCCCTCGTGCAACCCGGTTCTGCAACCCGACGCTTATCAGCTTGTTGCGACCGGCTCGGCTTCGAAATGGTGAATGAGCATGATGCCCTCGCCGATGCGCGGGCAGCTGGACATGTACTGACTGCCTATCTGGCCATGGCTGTCGAGCGGGGTTGGAAGACACTCGCTGACGTCGGCTGTGCCCCGCTTCTATGGCCGAAGCAGCTACCAGCGATCGCTCCGACGTGGCGTCAACAAGCCCGGGGCGCTGGAACGCAGCGAGTCGATCGTCAAGGTGAATATCTCGCTTACTTGGTCCACAGTTTCGACGGGGTGCCTTCCGCTGATCCCGAAACCGCCTCCTACCTTGAGCTCTTGGACCGGGCACTTGAGGATCGCCGGATCTCAGACTCAGAAGCAGAGGCGCTCGCAACAACAGCCGCCGAATGGGGCCTCTCGCCACGACAGGTCGGACTTGCCCACGAACAGTATCTTGACGCCCTCCTCGTAGCTGCGAACGCCGACGGATCTGTAAGCGCCGTGGAACGCACAGACCTGGAACTCGTTGCGACGCTGCTAAGGCTCGACCCAGGTCGGGTCGACACATCCAAACGCGTGCCGACTTCAGCAGCGCAACCTGGCAGCCTCCAGACGACGCCAGACCTCGTGGGCCGGTCAGTGTGTTTCACGGGTGCACTTGTCGGCTGCATCGGCGGAAAGCCAATCACCCGAGCGCAAGCACGATCCCTTGCCGAGGCGGCCGGCCTTATCATCAAAGAAAGAGTCACGAAGGACCTCGAGGTACTTGTCGTGGCCGATCCTGATTCCCGGTCGAGTAAAGCCGAGAAAGCACGAAGCTATGGGACACGGATAATGGCCGAAGCCGTCTTTTGGTCGTCTATCGGCGTTGCCACCGACGAGTGAGCACGGTGTCACAGTTGTGAGCTACATAAGGTTGGGTACGAAGGTCAACTCTCCGACGGCGGTCCGGCGAATCAATACTGAACGAGGGAACTTGTGTGTCTGAATCGATGAACTATGTCGGACGAGTCCTTGGGACTGAGGATGCGACGCCCCTCGAGTTCTGGGTGGCGATCGCTCCGGGCTGCAACTTGCAGCTCGACGACGTGGTCGCGCTTGACCGAATTCTTGCGACGGGTGAGAAGATCACGCATTACGGGATCGTTGGCCAGGTTCGGGCCCGGCACGAAGGTGCCCGATTCGATAGTGATGTCTTCCTGATCGCCGATGGCATCTTGCCGGCCGAGGTCAGTGAGTCGGCCATGGTGCAGCTCACTCGGGTTGTCCCCGAGACGTTCGTCCCGCCGCTTCCGGGCAGCGAAGTTCGCAAGGCCACCGACGAAGAGCGCGACGAGGCGCTCGACTTCACCGACGTCGAACGCCGTCTGCCGGCCGGTCTGAGCCGAGACAACGATCCGATCTATCTCGACCTCGACTTTGTCGACGGCACCAAGGGTGCCCACATCAACATCAGCGGCATCTCCGGGGTGGCCACCAAGACCAGTTATGCCACCTTCTTGCTCTACTCGTTGTTCCGCAGCGGTGTGCTCGCCGAGAAGGCGACGAATACCAAGGGCCTGATCTTCAACGTCAAGGGCGAGGACCTGCTCTTCCTCGACTACCCAAACACCAAGATGGACGAGGTAGCCCGCGGCAGGTATAGCCACCTGGGCCTAGAGCCCGGGCCGTTTACCAGTGTCGGCATCGTTGCACCGCCCCGCCCCGGTGATCCGAACGCAACCCCCATGACAGGCGCCCGGATCACCGGCGTGAAGCCGTACTTCTGGACGCTGGCCGAATTCTGCGAACAAGGGCTCTTGCCGTTTTTGTTCGCCGACGCCGAAGACGAGCGCCAGCAATACGCGATCGTCGTCCGGTCAGTCACGGATCGTCTGCGGGAGTGCGCTCGAGACGGCGACACCAGCGATGGCGCCGTCCGCATCGAGGGCACAACAGTGCGCACCTTCCGTGCCCTTGTTGATGTCATCGAGTCGAAGCTCATTCCCCTCGACCCTGACGACTATCCCGATCCTCGGTGGAGCGGCCGGGCCATTGGTGGAGGAACGATCAATGCGTTCGTCCGTCGGCTTGCGAGCGCTGAGCGCCATCTTGCTCATCTGATCCGGGCCGACATGCATGACGCCACTGGTCACTCGCTCGATCTTGATGCCAACCAGTTGACGGTCGTCGATATCCACCAGCTTCACGATCGTGCCAAGCGCTTCGTCGTGGGTGTGGTGTTGCGTCAGTCGTTCGAGACGAAGGAAGCCAGTGGCACCGCTGAGCCTTTGCAGTTCATCGTGCTCGACGAGCTGAACAAGTACGCACCGCGAGATAGTTCAAGTCCGATCAAGGAGATACTGCTCGATGTGGCCGAGCGTGGTCGCAGCCTGGGCATCATTCTGATCGGTGCCCAGCAGACGGCCAGCGAGGTTGAGCGGCGAGTCGTTGCGAACAGTGCCATCCGCGTGGTTGGCCGTTTGGACACCGCCGAAGCCGGACGCGATCAATATGGCTTCCTGCCCGGCGTGCAGCGTCAGCGAGCCACGATCCTGAAGCCTGGCTCCATGTATCTAAGCCAGCCCCGCCTGCCGGTGCCGCTCCTTGTGGAGTTCCCGTTTCCGGCATGGGCGACTCGTTCGTCCGAGGCTGATTTGTCTGGTGGTACCACTCCAGGCGCAAAG
This sequence comes from Acidimicrobiales bacterium, assembly GCA_041688925.1. Lineage (GTDB taxonomy): Bacteria > Actinomycetota > Acidimicrobiia > Acidimicrobiales > UBA10347 > UBA10347. The sequence goes on from JBDNHG010000283.1 coordinate 4,372, forward strand.
ACCGAGGCTCCCACAGATCCGTTCGAGGGCGTATAGCCAATGAAGCTGCTGCACACCAGCGACTGGCATGTCGGCAAGACGATCCGCGGCCATAGCCGCGCCGATGAACACCGTGCCGTGCTGTCAGAGATCGTCGGCATTGCAGCCGACAATGACGTCGACCTGATCATTGTCGCCGGTGACTTGTTCGAGACTGCTGCGCCCACGGCTGAGGCCGAGAAGATTGTGTACAAGGCGTTGCTCGAGCTGTCACAAACGGGTGCGACGCTCGCCGTTATCAGCGGCAACCATGACAACGCTCGACGGCTCGAAGCCGTGGCACCGGTTCTTGAAGCCGTTGGCGATGTGCATTTGCTGACGCAGGCGAAGCGTCCTGACGACGGCGGAGTCCGCCGCTTCACCGCTCGGTCGGGCGAAGACGTGGTGTTGGCCATGCTGCCGTTCGTGTCCAAGCGCGGCATCGTGCGAGCAGCCGAGCTGTGGGACAATCAGGCGTTCGAAAGCTCGCAGCTATACAGCTCCCGCGTGGCACAGATGCTTGCCCTGCTGTCTGCCGAGTTCGAGACCGATGCCATCAACCTGCTCACCGCGCACACCTTTGTGCACGGCGGAAAGATGGGGGGCGGCGAACGCCAGGCGCATTTCATCGAGGACTACGCCATCACTGCCCCGTCGCTACCGATCACCGCCAACTACATCGCACTCGGTCATGTGCACCGCCCGCAGAAGATCAGTGCTGGCTCGCCCACGCACTACTGCGGCTCACCGTTGCAGATGGACTTCGGGGAATCGGACCAGCAGAAGCAGGTCAACCTGGTCGACCTGCAACCGGGGGCACCGGGTTCGGTCACCCCGGTGAAGCTCACAGCGGGTTGGCCGCTGCGCACGCTGACCGGCACCTTCGACGAACTCGAAGCCATGGCAAAGGAGCTGCCCGACGAGGTCTGGGTCCGGGTCAATGTGAATGAACCCCGCCAGGCCGGCATCGGCGACCGGGTACGTGACCTGGTTGGCGCGAAGGTGGTCGACGTGCAAGTGATTGGCGCTGTCAGTCAGCGGAAGCGCTCTGCTGTCAGTGGCCGTATCGGCAAGGCGCCGACAGAACTATTCGCAGAATTTCTGGCCGAGCAAGGCATCGAGGATCCTCGGGTCGGCGCTGCCTTTCAGGCGCTTCTCGACGACGAACACGACGAGATGGCCGGTCGATGAGACCGATCCGCCTGCAGATGATCGGCTTCGGCGCCTTCCGAGACGGGACCGAAGTCGACTTCGCTGACCTGGAACTTGTTGCCCTGGTCGGCGGCACCGGATCGGGCAAGTCGACCATCATCGATGCCATCACGTTCGCCTTGTTCGGTCGAATCGCCCGCCTCGATGCCGGTTCTGTTGAGCCGGTCATCAATGCACTCAGCGCGGAGGCTCGAGTCCTGTTCGAGTTCGACGTTGCTGGTGCGAGCTACCCCGCCGCCAGGGTGGTCCGTCGCACGAAGACAGGAGCGACGACCAAGGAGGCCCGCCTCGAATCGGACGGCGAGGTCCTAGCCGAAGGTCCAAAGGAACTGGCTGCCGGGGTCGAGGAACTACTCGGGCTGAACTTTGATCGCTTCAATCGAGTCGTGGTGTTACCACAAGGCAAGTTTGCTGCCTTCTTGCACGACAGGCCGTCTTCCCGTCAGGACCTCATGCGGCGGTTGCTTGATCTTGGCATTTACGAGCGACTGGGCACGCGAGCCCGCTCGATTTCAAGACAGGCAGCAACCCAGCTGGACGTTCTTCGACCAAAGCTCGAAGCAGGCGGGGTCAGCGACGAGGCCTTCGCTGCGCTCAAGGGTGAGCGCGACGCGGTCACAGCAACCAAGCTCGCGTTGGACATCGCGTTGGCGACCAGGCGCACGTCGATCGCTGCGCGTGACGAGGCGGCGAAGACCGCTCACGACTTCGGTGTGCTGGTGTTGGCTGTGGCCAACGTCGACGTGCCGACTGAGGTGGCCGAGCTCGGCGACGAAATTGCTGGAGCTGTTGCAGCACAGGAAGTTGCCGCCAAAGGTTTAGTGCATGCCGAGGCTGCGGCTGAAACATCAGCGCAGGCATGTAAAGACGGACCTGATCTAGGGGAGTGCCGACGACTACTCGATGTGCACGCCGGCTTGTTCACGTCAGTTGGAGCTGCCGAGAAGCTCGCGGTTACGTTGGAAGCTGCCGCCGGCGCCCGTGATGAGTCGGCGGCTCGGGTTGCCGAGCTCGACGTGCAGGTCACCGAGGCAGACAACCGAGTGGTTGGCGCAGAGGCTGCCGAGAAGTTGGCTATCGAAGCCGCCGCTAGCGGCCCATCGCGTGCGGACCTCGACAAGGCCAAGGCGATCGTGCAGGCCGTCGTCAGGATCGAAGCCGAGGTGGAACCGGCTGAGACTGCGGCTGCTGCGTCGAACAAGGAAGTCGAGACCGCAGCGTCAAGTCTTCAGTCCGCAGAAGAGCAGTTGGGCAACGCGACTGGCGAAGTCCGTCGCATCGAGAACGAGAACCATGCACACGTGCTGGTTGGCTCGCTGGTGGAGGGCGAGGCGTGCCCCGTTTGTCAGCAGACCATTGGCGAGATACCTGATCTCGAATCAGCTGGTGAACTCGCCTCAGCGATGGCTGCTGAAGCCAAGGTCGAACAGTTGGTTGCCGAGGTACGCACAGCGACGATCCAGGCAGAGAAGCGGCAGGCCGCTTCCGAGTCGCGACTAGCTGATGTCTCGACCAGGCTCGAGACTGCTCGCCAAGCGGCAGGTGTTGTCCCGCCCGCGAGTGAAATCGATGGAAAGTCCGCGCAGATCGACAAGCTAGAGGTCACTGCCGCTGCGGCTAAAGCCGAACGGGAACAGGCGTCGATCCATGCCCGCACCTTGCGTGACTCGGACGATGTACGCACTGCTCAAACGGAGGCCACCTCGGCTGCTTCCGTCCACACTCGCACCGAGGCAGAACTGGCGGCAGCGCAGCGCCGAACCGAAGAGCTCGAGAAGCAGCTCGACGGCAAACCGGCCGAAACTGAAGTGACAGTCATGGTCGAACGGGCTGACCAACTGGCAATCGTGCACAACGAGACGATCGCCACCGAGAAGCTCGCCGAGCAGGAAAGCAAGACCTCGACTCAAGCAGTAGTAGCGCTTCAGGAATCTGAGCGCTCCTTGCGGCAAGAGTTCACGTCGACGTGGGCCGGGTTCAAAGCAATCGACGCCCCAACACCCCAAGGCTCATCGCTGCTCGATGACTGGCGGGCGTTCGCCAACTGGTCAACGACGCAGCAGGCGCCGCTGGAGACGCAGTACACCAAGGCGGCACAAGTCGCAGACGCAGCCTCGGCCAAGGTCACTGAAGACGAGTTGACCATTCGCACACTGACCGGCGAACTCGAGGATGCCGATGGATGCGAGATCGACGACCTGTCGCCGTTCATGCTCAAGCTTCTGGCCCAGGCAGAGGCAGCGGTGAATTCAGCACAGCAGCGGCGTAAGGAACTCGAAGCTGACGTTGCCCAAGTGGAACAGCTCGAAGAAGCGCAACAAGTGCACGACATGCTCGGGAATCGGCTGTTGAAGTCGAGTGGGTTTGAGCAGTGGATGATGGAAGAGGTCGTGCAGGCATTGGTCGAGCGAGCCAGCGAGCGGCTGTTCGAGTTGTCGGGTGGGCAGTACTCGATCGAGTCCGACGACATGGACTTCGAAGTACGAGATCATCGCAACGGCGACGAGTTGCGTGATGCCCGCACACTGTCCGGCGGTGAGACGTTCTTGGCATCGCTGGCGCTAGCGCTGGCGTTAGCTGACAGCCTGCACGCAATGGCGCCCGAGGGCACGCCCCCGTTGGAGTCGCTGTTTCTCGACGAGGGGTTCGGCACACTTGACCCTGAGACGCTCGATGTGGTCGCAGCAGCAATCGAAGAGCTGGGAGCCAGCGGGCGCATGGTCGGCATCATCACCCACATTCGCGAACTAGCGGAGCGCATGCCGGTGCGGTTCGAAGTCACCAAGGAAGCGACGTCATCCGTCGTGGTCAGGGTCGAGGCATGAAGTTCGCTGTCGAGACCTGGGCGCCCGAATATGGCATTGCTGCAGACGATTCGCAGATGGACGACTCGAGCGATGGCGTGGCCGTCGACATCGAGATCGCCGTGGACAAATGGTCACCGATCGACCCAATACCATCTGAGATGCCGAGCACGATCATGTTCGTCGACGGCGTACGCCGCATCGACGCACGCGTCTGGATCACCGACGGGGACATGGTGCGCCCTGGCGTATGCGCAACCGTCGCCGCAGGCTCGGTCCTGTGCACCGAGACGTCAGCGACCGTCATCGATGCTCACGTCGTGCGGGGCTTGTTCACCGGCCCGACCGATGCAGCCGATGACATCGAAACCCGCAACGGCACCTATCGCTACTTCGCGTGCGCCGGAGATTCTCCCGAGGATCTGTACCTCGGGATCCACAACGAGATGACCAAGATCGAAACCGGCCTTGGATTATCACCCGATTGCGAGCTCGTCGTGTTCGACGGCCCCCTGCGAGGCCGCAGTGACCCGAACGGCGTCGGCTACGTGAAGACCCAACACGTGCAGTACCTACCCGACGAACTCCAGCCTGGGCTCGCCGGCCTCGACTCCGGCCAACGCACGCCACTCTTCCATCTCGGCGGCAGGGGCGGCAACCGGTACAGCTGGTACATGAGGCTGCCGATCGAACGCACCCAGCCATGGGCCGGCATCGTCCGATGCGAAGTACCCGCGACCGGTTCGGTTGCCGACGCCGTCGAGCGAGCTAACCAGGTGACGGCGCTGCTTCCCCGCTACGCCAGCGAACCCCACAAAGACGGCCGCGCCCCACAGAACCTCTACCCAATCGCGGGACTCGAAAACGAACTTCGCCGTCGCCTCGGCGACCAATACCTAATGGAACGAGCCCTACGAATGGCGGCTCGATGATTGTGACTGTAATGAGGTCAAATGTCTGACGCGTATGCCCGGTTTTGGGCGATCGATCTTCATGTTCATACAGAGGCTTCGCTTGATGTTCGCCAAAAGAAGGGCGCGGCGAGCGCCCAGGAGATTGTGGAGTGTGCCCTCGGTGCTGGCCTCGACGCGATCGCGATTACGGATCACAACACATGCGCTGGCATAGCGGCTGTCGTTGCAGCGGCAGAGGGCACGGCACTCACGGTGCTTCCGGGCGTCGAGATTAGCACCACAGAAGGGCATCTCTTATCCCTCTTCGAGGTCGGGACCCCGATGGTTGAGATCGAGGATCTGCTAGTCGGGCTCGGGTTCACGCATGACGATCAAGGTCGGCTGGATCTTGAGTGTAATTATGGCTTTCTTGACGCGGCGAGCAAGATTTGTGCAATCGGGGGCATAGCAATCCCGGCGCACGTCGATGCCCCCAAAGGATTACTCAAGCTCTCGGTACCGGGGTCAATAAACCGGGTCTTGGTCTCTCCGGACATCGCCGCTGTTGAAATCACGGACCAAGCGACTTCGGTGACAATCGAAACCCGCAGTGCGCAACGCTCCGAACCTCTGGGATGTGTGCAATCTTCGGATTGTCACGTTGCTTTAGACATCGGTGGGCGGCGAACGTGGTTCAAGGCTGGGGCTCCCGATCTCCGAGGGCTCAAACATGCGCTTGGTGACCCTGAGCTTAGAATTCGCCTTGAAGAGCCAGACCGGGGTGGGGGTCATCCAACGATCAAGAGTGTTGCGGTAAACGGGGGGTTCCTTGACAACGTTGTGACTCTTCTGTCTCCTGACTTGAACTGCATATTGGGTGGGACCGGGACGGGAAAGTCACTGACTATTGAGTGCATCCGGTTTGCGCTCGACCAACAGCTCGAGGAAAGTCAGTTTCCACATATTGCGGAAGACGTGGCTGGTCGACTTTCGGGCGCGCTGGGTCAGTCCGGCGTTGTTACCGTTGAACTAAGTGTCGGTGGGAACGAGTATCGAGTTACTCGGGTCTATGACGCAGAGGACATGCCACCGCCGAACGTGGAGATGCTCGTGGGTGATGTCTGGATCGAGGCAAGCGACCTGATCGAGGTCATCTGTCCGATCGCAGCGTTTTCCCAAGGCCAAGTGCTTGAGATATCGCGCAATCCAACAGGTCGGATGACGCTGGTTGACGTTGCATTGGACCTGCGCGAGTTCGAGAAGCAAGAACGTGCACTTGTGGAGAAGCTCAGATCAAACACGATCGACGTCATGTCATTGTTTCCTCGTCTCATGGAGGTGGCGAATCATGCTGAGCAGTCGGGCGTTCTTGAGGACCGCGTAAAGGTCCTAGGGGCTGTCTTTGACCAGGATGTAGTCCGCAGGCAGGCGTCGTGGGAAGTCGAGAAGGGTGCGCTTGGGCGTGTCCAAACCGCCCTCGAAGGTGTGGTCTGGGTGGATCACAGCTTCGTTCCTCGCCACGATGGCCAATCTTGGGTGGCCAACCTTGATCTTGGCCAAGAACTGGGAGTACTAGTAGCGGAGGCGGCACAACGATTTAATGCGGCTGGTGAGGCCTTTGGCGAAGCCAAACGCGTTGCGCTAGAGAAATTGGGGTCCATATCAGCGAACTGGGCTCAACGAAGTGACGTTTACAAGGCTGAACTGCAGCAAGCGCTGAGCGAGTTGTCCGCAGACCAGTCACTCCCCGCACTACAGCAGCAGCTTGCACGAGCGCAAAGTGATTTGGTTGAGGCTCAGGCCGCGCGAGAAGAACTTGTAGCAGTACGTCAGCCGGAGTTCGACGAGTGTCTGACCGAAAGGGAAGGACTCCTTGATGGCCTTCGAGACGTTCGACGTGCGAGGCGCGAGGCAAGGGCGGTTCGCGCAGACCAGCTTGAGTCCAGGTGCGGCGGTTGGGTCAAACTCAAGATTTCGCAGACGCCTGACTCTTTCGAGTACCAGCAAAGGCTAAGGGAACTCGCCGTGGGCGCTCGACTACGACAGGAGGACCTGCTCGCCATCGAGCTCATTTACCCCTTTAAGCTCGTTCGCAATATCTTTCGGGACGATCTTGATCCGCTAGTCAGCGATGATCTCTCTTTAACGGCTATCCGACGCTTTCGTGACAACCTCGATGCAAAGGACCTCTGGCTCGAGTTCCTAAATCTGCAATCCATCCCTCTTCCCGACCGCCTAGGCGTGAAGTTCAAGAAGTCTGACTCGCAGAACTTCGTGGCACTTGAAAAGTTGGCTCACGGCGAGAGATGCACAGCAATCCTGGTGGTGCTCCTCGCCGACGGCGATCAGCCGCTGATCGTCGATCAGCCAGAGGACGCAGTACATGCGCCTTGGATGGAGGACTATCTGGTTGAACGGCTCAGAAATCTTCGCGGCGAGCGTCAGTATCTCTTTGTTACCCGGAGTCCCGCCATCGTCATATCGGCTGATGCCGAACAACTTGTGACAATGAGGGCAGCTTCTGACCAGGGAACTATTGAAGCTGCGGGATCGCTTGACCGCTTCGACCTCAATGCTCTCGCACTCCATCATCTGGAGGGTGGGGCCGTTGCTGTGCGACGTCGCACGCAGAAGCTGTCCCCATCCATCGAGGCGTCCGCATGAGAATGTGGGAGAAAGCGAATGAAGTGCTTCACGTGTTAGCCGTGTGCTTCCTCAGCAGTGCCTCCAACGAAGGCTCGTGACTCTTTATTGTCGGCACGACTTTGCTTAAACCATCAGGCCAAACGGCCCTGATCTTGCGGAGTGCGATTAGCACCGTGCGATCGTTCGATGTGCACTCCCGGCTTCGATGCCCGATCATCAGGGATCCCTAGGGTTCCGCCGGTCGATAATTCGGGCCCGCGGCCCAAACGCAGCCCACGAGTATCGAAGATCTTTGCAATTGCAACGATCTCGACCCCTGTCGTCCGCCAGTTGCAAAGAACCGGGGTTGCGCCAGTTACATGGGGCCAGGTGTGAGGGTCCCTTGTGGTCGGCGGGTTCATCATGACGAGTCCGATGCTTGGGGTCAAGGGGCCGGTTCGGGGTGGGCGTTCAGGCGTCCGGTTTGAGTTGCGGTTTCTGTCGGTCGCGGTAGCTTTCGCCCTCGACGACGAGTTCGTATGCGGCCGATGTGAACCGGTCGATCGCCGATTGGGCGAGGAGCTGATCGGTCATCAGTGCCAGCCACTCAGACGGGTCACGGTTTGAGGTGATGACTGTCGAAGCTTTGCGGTGCCGTTCCACGATCAACTCGTAGAAATCGTTCGTCGCTGCCGGGTCGAGCGTATGCAGCGCGTAGTCATCAATAATGAGTAGATCGATGCGTAAGAG
>JBDNHG010000284.1:0-1632 GCA_041688925.1 Acidimicrobiales bacterium
ACCAAGCCGCCTCAGACACCCTTCACGACGCACTAAACAACACTGCGGGGGCGTACGGGAGTCGACCACTCGAAGGGATGCTGGACGACGATTCTGTGCTGTGCACCGAATCCTGATAGGTGGCCAGCGACCGCGGCCATGATTGAGACTGATGGGCCATCGAACAGCTGAGGAATGCGAGGTAGCGCTTATGGGACACTGTGACTCAGGAGACCCCCTCGCAGCCACACACGCTTGATTGGCAGACGACAATCATATTAGATTCGTCATATGACGAAAGGGCGCGTTGGTATTTGCGACTGGTGTTCAGAACCGTTCACCGCTGCGGCTCGCGGAAGGATGCCCACATACTGTTCCAATACTCACCGCAACCAGGCATACAACCAGCGACGCGACAAGAAAACCCAAACTGCGGTGGTCGATCTGACCGCCCAGATCGAAGCTCTTCGATCTGCGGCTGACCTCACCGCAGTGATAGGTCCTCTGAACCAGCTTCGCTTGCTCGTTGGACTCGACCCGATTGCTGCACCTTCGCCGGAACGACCTCCCCGCGTAAGCAACCGGTCGAAGCATCCATGGGCGGTGCGCCGGTCATTGATCGAAGACTCGACACAATCGGTCGTGTACTCAACACATACAACCAGGAAGGCTGCTGAAACAGCGACCAGGCGCCTATCTAGGATCTGGGTAGCCCACCAAAGGCGGAGCGAGGCCGAACGTTGGATCTGGCATGTCGAAAAGCACGACGGGAAACTCGGCTTGAAACGAGCAGACGCGGATGCTGCAGCGAGACGACTAATCGTTCCCGAACTTGCGCCGCTGTCCAACGACCCTCGCGACCAGGTCATTGTTCGCCGTGCGACACAGCTCCCTCAGCGATGGGAGATCGGCACGCTGCTCAAGATCAACAAGAGCGATCGACTGCTTCCTCTTCAGACCGGTGGCATAAGCATTTGGGAGATCAGCCATCCAAACTCAGACGATTGGCAGAACAGGCACCCCTACGTCTATGAGCTAGTTGACGCTGCGACCGGCCTCGCTATGCGCGGCGACCGAGCAGCAGCGTCTACCACGCGTCGCGACATCGCCGAACAGCTCGCCACCGAACTTCTCGACCCGGCCGGCGACAGTTGGGAACTCGTCATTGTCGAGCTACGTGCGTGGCTCGATGACCACGGATACATCAACCAATCGTTCAGCAACGAGCGGATGACCGGAGCTGACGGTGTACCGGGCGCTTGAAGGGCATCGACGGCTTTACACCAACCAAGAAATGACCGCCGCCGAGATCGGCGAGCAGGTGGAGTCACGAAGAAGACAATCCTCACCAGGTCGCGCCGACACGGCATTGTCGTGAGGCCACCGGGCGCGTCGACGGGATCACTGAACTTCGGTTGTGCAAGAATCGTGCTGCCTGCGCCAATGGATTGCGCTTGTACTGAGGATCGGTGTGGCAACTATCGCGCAACTCGCCGAGGACGCCTGGCAGATGGCCGAGCTCCTCCGGCCTCACTATCGCCAGGAAGAGTACGGCCGTGTGGTTATCCCGACGCTCTTTCTCCGGCGCATCGATTGCCTCCGGGACCCAGTGCTGGCTGAGCCTGCCACAAGTCTGAGCGATGATCTGGAAAG
>JBDNHG010000285.1:0-4369 GCA_041688925.1 Acidimicrobiales bacterium
CTCGGCGGGTGCCCCCATCTGTGCACCACGACCTTTGTCGAGATGGTGCGTGCCGCCACGACAGGAGACGCCCCCACGGCAGTGTCGTCTGCGCACGCTCTTCTGCCGGTTGTGCAGGCTGGGTTCGCGGAACCCAGCCCGGCGGTATGGAAGAGTGTGCTCGCCCGACAAGACGAAATAGCGAGCGGCTGCGTTCGTCGGCCCCTGACCGAAGCATCGCCAGATGCAGTCGCTCTGGTCATCGAGGTGATTGAGCGATGCTCAGAACTCAGACCTGGGTGAGAACGAAATGACGTGATGGCATCCGGTCGTGCAGAGCGGTATGCACCGACCGATGATCGTCAAAGATGTGGCAAAACGCGACAACGCCGCCGCTCCAAAGGAGCGACGGCGCTATCAGCGAACAGGTTTGCTCAGATTGCGCGAACGTTTTGGGCTTCTTCGCCCTTGCGTCCAGGGGCAACGTCGAATTCGACGGCCTGACCCTCATCGAGCGACGCGTAGCCCTCGCTGACGATGTTGGAGTAATGAACGAATACGTCATCGCCTCCCTCACGTGAGATAAAGCCGAAGCCCTTTTCGCTATTAAAAAACTTCACAGTGCCTTGCATATTACTTGCCTTCAGTTTAAGTCGATCTTTTGACCTACTGCCGGCAACCATACGGGCGCAGTCACAAAACAGACGCCGATCAGGGATTTTGTTCTGCTATCGCGATTGCTGGAAACACTTGCGAATCAGTCCTCAGCGCCGGCGTCGACGCTGGTCAGCGCGGCGTGTGCGATGTGCGAGCTATATCGCTGCGGCGACGATCTCGGCCACTGCTTGTGGCTGGTCCCAGTCGATGAGGTGGCCGGCCTCGGCCACCGTGTGTGTCGCCGAAACGTTTGGTAACGCCTTGGCCCAACGGTCGAGGTAGCTGATTGGGGCGATGGCATCTTGGTCGCCCCACACAATGGCGCAGGGCGTGGTGATGCGATGGATGCGGTCGCTGAGGCCGTGGTCAGGGATCGGCCAGGCCAGTGAAGCAGCCGAGGTGCGAGTCTGATAGCGGGCCACGCCATACTCGATGAGTTCGTCGCCCTCGAGCCCGTCGGGGTCAGAGTAGAAGGACTCGGTCGCCGTTGGATCAGTGGTGAGCAGGCGTCGTTGGCCCCCTAGCGTGGTGGCGTACGCATCGGCGATTGGATCATCGTCGTCCCAGAGGCCGAGCGGGGCAAGCAGGATCATGCTGCTGAACGCTTCGGGCCTGACCGTTGCCAGCTCGAGCGCCACCATGGCCCCGACCGACGACGCAACGAGCGGCTGGCCGACGATGTCGAGGGCGTCGATGACGGCTGACAGATGGAACACCCAGTCGTGAATCGAGCGCGTGAGTACCGATGGGGCTGAACCGCTGAACCCGGGAAGACAAGGTGCCGTCACCTGCAAAGACGACCCTGCAGCTGCGGCGAGGATGGGGGCGGATGGAGGGGTGCCGATCATCCCGTGCAGATACGTGACGGGCGTGCCGGATCCCACACGGTGCACGACAGTATCGACACCGCCAACATCGAGTCGGCTGGTGCTGGGTGACATCGTGGCGGTCACGCCGACACGCCAAGAGTCGACGCGGACCGGTCCGGAAGCTGACGCTCGTCAGCGGCCATGGGCTTGGGCCACCATTTGTCTTCCCACTCGTCTTCGAAGAGACCACGAAGCTCGGGCAGGACCTTCTCACCAATGAGCTTGGTGTTGTACTTGACCAGGTCTTTCGACATGTTGCCGAAGTGGCAGAGCGCCATCAGGTGACCAATGTTCATGTTGGTGGCGAGCTCGTGCAACTTCTCGGTCACCTGCGTTGGATCGCCGAGAATGACATAACCCTTTTCGACCATCTCCTCGAAGCTGATCTGCTTTGCGCCGCCACTTGGCTTGGCCTGTCCACTTTGGGCTGCCTTGGCGTTCGCGGCATTGGCCTCGGCCCGTGCAGTTGCTTCTCGAGCAGCTCGTTCGACCATGCCCTCGACGCCGGCCCGCACCGTGTTCGGCGTCTTGTAGCCCGGAGGGTCGGCGAACCCGGCGTAGACGTGGAGACAGGTATTGAAGAAGTACTCGGCCGGCTCTCGGTAGAGATCCCAGGCTTCGGCTTCGGTTTCGGCGCAGGCGATGAACTGGGCGAAGCCACCCTGGAACGGGTTTGGTTCCTTGCCGAGCTCTTTGACCCGGTCCCAGAACCCCTGCATTGTGGCGAGGCCTGCCTTGTAACCGAAGTAGGAGAGGTAGCAGTAGACGAGGTCGTTCTCGGCGCACCAGTCCCAGGTGTCGACGCTTCCGCCGCCTGGGATCCAGATCGGAGGATGCGGCTGTTGAACCGGCCGAGGCCAGACGTTGACATAGCGCAGTTTGTTGTACTTGCCGTTGAAGCTGAACACCTCGTCGCTGGTCCAGGCTTTGGTGATCAGATCGACACCCTCGTGGTAGCGCTCGCGGACCGTCGACGGATTCTGGCCATAGGCGAAAATGGTGTCCATCGGCGAACCAACGGGGAAGCCGGCAACGATGCGTCCGCCGGTGATGCCATCGAGCATCGCCAGTTCTTCAGCCACGCGCAGCGGCGGGTTGTAGAGCGCAACCGAGTCGCCGAGAACAATGATGGTCGCGTCGGGACACGACCGGCTGAGCGACGCGGCGATGATGTTTGGGCTTGGCATCAGCCCATAACCGTTCGAGTGGTGCTCGTTGACACCAACCGCATCGAACCCAACTGAAGCGGCGTACTCGAGTTCGTCGATGTAGTCGTTGTAGGCCCGGTGACCGACCTTTGGGTCGTACAGCTTGGGGTCGATGTCGACCCAGACCGATCGATGGGTCTCGGGAAAGTCGTCGGGCAATTCCGGGTACGGCATCAAATGGAAGAAGGCGGTTTTCATGAAGATCCCCTCGTCACGGTCTGGTATGGGCAAACTAGTCACATCCGACGGATCGACCCAAGAATCTAGGAAACCGCCTCGTGGTGAAGGGCTGCTGCTGTCACGGACTAAAACGCTGAAAACGCAGGGGGCATCAGAAGAGGCGCCGACACAGGGTCGGTCATGCTTGGGCGCTGGGCTGGCCGTCTGCGTTGACTTGTTCGACAAGGTCCAGCAGTCGGCCGAGCTCATCGAGTTGCTGGTCGAGCGTGTCGCCGATGGGGTTCGCGCCAAGTCCGATCTCGATCGGTACTCGTGCCACCCTTCCATGACCTGCGGTCCGCTTGTCCCAACCCCGAGCAGTAGACGACCATCGGAAATGGCCTGTGAAGGCGTCCTAACCCCACGCTTCGGCCGACCAGATCGAGGCGGCGCCGAGACGCTCGGCCTCGCGTGCGTAGCCGAGATAGGTGTTGTCGATGCCGACGCTGCGGACACCAATGCGCAGGGTCATGCCCGACCCTGCTCGATGAGTTGCTTCACTCCGTCGAGGTTGGCCACCATGTTGGTTTGGTGTTCCTGCGCGCGGCGGGCCACGATGCGTTCTTCCTTTTCGGGTTTGCCAACTTCTTCAAGGAACTGGCGTTCACTCTTCTCGATTGGTACTCAGAGTCGACCGATCCGACCGTCGCTGCCAGATCGCTGCCTCGGGTCACCGTCTTCTTGCTCGCAACCGATGCTGTTGGGGGAGCCGCAGCGGTCGGACGGTTCGTCCATCGACGCTGGACACGCCAGGTCGGCGTCGCAGCGGTCGCCGCATCGGCTCGCGGTGACGAACGAAGAATTTCCATCGTTTGGATCAACCCAAGAACCAGCGAACCGCATCTTTGGAGCGCTCTGGTGGCACGGCCATGTTTCAGGACGAACATTGGTGGGCACACCATTATGAAGGAGTAAACATGTTGGACATAGTGTCGGAAGCAGATCTTCACGAGTTGGTGGAGGTCGGGTCGCCTTGGTCCGTCTCGTTCTATCTTCCCACCCACGCTTCGGGCCGTGCGGTAGCCGAGGGCCCGATCCGGTTGAAGAATCTGATCGCTGACGCGAGGCCGGAGTTCGAGCGTCTCGACGATGGCCAAGTCACCGAGCACGCTGATCGTCGCTCCGGTGACGTTGACCTAGTCGATCGCATAGCGCGGGCGACTCTCGAACACGGCGGCACCGTCTTCGCTGTCGATGTGTCCGAGATGCCATCCGATGGGCCGCTGGCCGCGTTGTTGCGGTACTGATCGGGATTCGCGTGCACCTTTCGATGGTCGCCGTCACTCTCGACTTAGATTCGGCATGGACCAGAGGCGCCGTGACCGCGGCGGTCGCGGCCGGTCTGCTCCTGATGGTCTGGATACTTGGCCGGGGTGCACGTCGGGCCTTCGACGACCCGCAGCAGAGCTACAACACCCGCCGCTTGATCCGCACTGC
>JBDNHG010000286.1:0-4329 GCA_041688925.1 Acidimicrobiales bacterium
CAACGAACTCTCGGGGTGATTGAGCGGCGACGCTGAGTGCGAATGCTCCGCCTCTCGAGATCCCGCCGATCGAGCGGCGGCCAGGGTCGATCGGGGCGATCGCAGCGACTTGAGGTTCGATCTCAGCCAACAGATGCGCCGTGAGCCCGCCTATGCATTCTCCGCACCTATAGGCGGTGGCAGCATCGGGCATCACCACTGCTACGGGCGGGAACGTACTGTGCGCGACGGCGGCGTCGATCGCGACCAGGATGTCGACGTCTGGCCATTGCGTCTCGTCGGCTGCTGCGCCGTGCAGCAGATAGAGAATCGGAAGAGGCTCTCGGGAATCCTCAGCACAGCCAGCGAGGTGAACGGCGACCTGTTCAGTTATAGCAAGAATGGTGCTGTTGATGGCGATCTCGAAATCGGTCCCGCCCTGGTCTCGCCCAGCGCACTCTGGTGCCAGATCGACGGGTGCCAGGTCGACGGGTGGAGGATTGACAATTGGTGGCTGGCTGGGTGCCGACGTGTATCCGCTGAGCAGGACCAGCGCTAGTGCTAAGAGGCGGTTGGTGCTCACACTGGTACCGATCTGCGTTGTAGCAGACCCTTGAGCCACCGGGCGCCAACTGCGACCGCAATGATCTCTACTGAGATGTTGGCCCAGTGGCTAACTGCTGCGGTCTCGCCCCACCGGTCGCCGAGCCAGTAGCCGGCGGAAATGAGCAACAGGTT
This sequence comes from Acidimicrobiales bacterium, assembly GCA_041688925.1. Lineage (GTDB taxonomy): Bacteria > Actinomycetota > Acidimicrobiia > Acidimicrobiales > UBA10347 > UBA10347. The sequence continues at coordinate 718 of JBDNHG010000286.1, forward strand.
CCAGACGAAGGAACCAATGGTCGTGAGCAGGATGAATCCAGGTAGCGGCATGCGTCGTGCTCCCGCGGGGATCGAGATGAGGCTTCGTACTCCGGGGACGAGGCGACCAAACAGCACGGCCTTGCGGTCCCCTTTGTCGAAAGTGCGCCACGACCGGTCGACCTCCGCATTAGACACAAGCGGAAGTCGCGCGACGATTCGGGCGATTCGATCCGGGCCAACGAGTGCACCCAACGCGTAGAGCAACAACGCACCGGCGACGCTACCAATCGTGGACCACACAAGCACGGAGATGAATCCGAGCCGGCCGAGCCCGGCGAGGTACCCCGCGGCTGGCAGGACTGCCTCGCTCGGGATTGGCGGGAACAGGTTCTCGATCAGGATCACGGCGCCGACCCCGACTGAGCCGAAACGGTCGATCACGTCGGTGATCCACACTGCGACACCGCTGAGTTCACTAGCTGCGGTCTGGGCGACGACTTCGAATATGGCCATGCTCCGATGACGCCTCGGTGCTGCTTAACGGAGCCTGAAAGGCCGTGACTCTGAGGCTGGGTTTGGAGCCTCGGCGAGCGCTCTGGTCGTGAACTAGCCCGTAATAGCGGCTGCGATTCGTTGACGGGCGAACCCGTCGATGTCTATCACCGCTACGCCGACGGGTGATGTCTGTCGCCTTCGGTCCTACTTCAGCCGCACCTGACACTCTGTTCAGGCTTGTTCAACGTTCCTTCAGTGATGTCCTGTCATGGTGAGTTCAATCCCGAGAAGCACTCGAGCAAACCCCCAAAGGAACACACCAAGAATGAAACCACTGAATCGAACCACCAAGCTCGTAGGCACTTCAGCCGTCGCTGTTGGCCTGCTGTTCGGGGCGGCTGGCGTCGCAAACGCCGTGTCCGGCCCGACCGAAGTTGCGGCTCAAGCTGCAATATCGCAAACGGCGCCGGACAACGACGCCAACGATACTGATGACGCAAACGAGACCCCAGAACAGGAAGCAGCCGAGGAGGCCGCTGAACTGGAACTGCTCAACTCGTTCCAGGTCACCCTTGATCAGGCGTCTGCGGCAGCGCTCGCAGTCGTGCCTGGCACGGTCGAAGAAGTCGAGATCGAGGACGACGGCAGTTCGCCAGTGTTCGAAGTCGAAATCATCGACGCAAACGGCCAAGAAGTATCAGTGACTGTTGACCCGAACACCGGTGACGTCATCGACCAGATGGTCGAAGGCCCCGACGACGAGGCCAACGAAGGACCTGAGGCCAACGAAGGACCTGAGGCGAACGAAGCCAACGAAACCCCTGATGGGTCGGGGGTACCTGGATCGAACTAGACCAAAGCGAGTTTCTTCCCTCACCGCTGGGGCCGGCACTGAAGTGCCGGTCCCAGTGCCGCGTTCAGCAACCTTTCAGCAACCCAATGACAAGCTGAGTGCCGACGAAAGGTAGAGCCATGCGAATACTTGTGGTCGAAGACGAACCAGCAATCGCCAGCGGCCTCCAACGCGGCCTTGAAGCCGAGGGCTACTCAGTCGACGTTGCTAACAACGGCCTGGACGGACTCTGGCTCGCCCAAAAGAACCCGTACGGAGTCATCGTGCTCGACATCATGTTGCCCGGCATGAACGGCTACAAAATTTGCCAGACACTGCGGGAGGAAGAGATCTGGACGCCAATACTGATACTCACTGCTAAAGAAGGCGAATACGATCACGCTGAAGGTTTAGATACCGGCGCCGACGACTATCTCACCAAACCGTTTTCGTTACCGATTCTGACCGCTCATATTCGTGCCCTCGTCCGGCGTAATGGATACGAGCGCCCTTCGATTTTGGCTATCGACGATTTGACACTCGATCCGGCGAGTCGGCGGTGTCGCCGTGGTGAGCATGACGTGGAGTTGACGCCCAGAGAGTTCGCGATCCTCTATTTCCTTATGCGCACACCAGGCCAGGTGGCCGACAAACGCGAGATCCTCGCGGGTGTATGGGACGACGAGTTTGAGGGTGACCCGAATATCGTCGAAGTGTATGTAGGGCGCCTTCGCCGCAAGATTGACGCGCCGTTCGGCCGCTCTAACCTCAAGACCGTGCGAGGCTCGGGGTATCGCATCGCCCGTGACCCCGGCAACGCAACGACAGGCGCTACTGAATCAGAACCAACAACGTGAAACGGCGTCGCCTGAAGACGGTTCGCAGCCGGACAACAGCGATTGCAGTCGCAGCTGTTGCTGCTGCTCTTGGCTTGGTGTTTCTCCAGCGACAGGTCCTGCAAGACGGGGTCGATGACCGTTTGCGACAACGAGTCGCGGACCTCAGCGGACTCATCGCGAACGGCGAAGACTTCACAGATCTCGTAACCGCCACCGTGGGCGATGACACCATTGTTCAGATCGTCGACTCGGCCGGGCAGGTCGTGGCATCGTCCGCGAACCTCGACGAAGAGGACCCAATCACTCGCCGAGCAGCTACCACTACGATCGAGGTCTTCGATGTCGACAGTATCGAATTGTCAGAGGACCACGACGAGAGGTTCCGGGTTGGCTCGACCCAAGCTCGGACAACGACCGGCGAGCTCCTTACGGTCTATGCAGGCTCCCCGGCAGAAAACGTCCGCGAGAGCGTGAACGCTCTCACGAACGGGCTGGCGATAGCTCTGCCACTGCTCTTGCTGTCGCTCGCCGTCGTCCTTTGGTTCGTGACCGGTCGTGCATTGCGCCCTGTCGAAGTAATCCGAGCGCAATCGGAACGAATCGGCGCCAGGGATCTAGATCAGCGCGTCCCAACAACTGGCTCTGGAGACGAGGTCGATCGCCTAGCCGAGACAATGAATCGCATGCTCGGCCGACTCCAACTGGCCAGCGATCAGCAACGCCACTTCGTCGCCGATGCTTCTCATGAACTGAAAACTCCGCTCACCGGCATCATCACCCAGCTCGAAGCAGCGGGCTCGGTTGGCACCGTCGAGGCATACGAGTCATCCTCAGGCACCGCACTCACCGAAGCCCATCGAATGCGCCGTCTCGTGGAGGACCTGCTCTCGCTCGCCAGAGGAGATGCAAGCCACCCCGACCGACACAAGCAGCTGATCGATCTCGATGACATCGTTCTCGACGAAGCCCGCAGAATCCGAGGCAACGCCGTGACCTTGCACACCGATCAGGTTTCTGCAGGGCAAGTCCGGGGCAACGTCGACGAAATGCGCCGAGTCGTACAAAACTTGTTGGACAACGCAGCGCGTCATGCAAGCGAAGTGGTCACCATCGGCCTCTCCGAGACGGCCGGAATCGTGCGGCTCACTGTGAGCGATGACGGTCCAGGTATCGCATTGGTCGACCGGACACGTGTCTTTGACCGATTCGTCCGACTTGACGCGGCGCGCGATCGACAAGCCGGCGGTACTGGCCTTGGACTCGCAATCGTGAAAACCCTCGTCGAGGCTCACGGCGGCACCATCGCCGTCGACGAGGGCCGGCGCGGGGTGCGATGTTCATCGTCGAGCTACCGGCCGTCGAGCCATAGTCTTTAAGCGTCTGTTCAGCTGACTAGGCGCACTATGGATTCATGAAAGACAACCAACCCCCCGCCCAGCTGTTGTGCGCAGACGCAGTATTCGA
>JBDNHG010000287.1:0-2216 GCA_041688925.1 Acidimicrobiales bacterium
AGCAAATGTGTTTGCGATCACGAAGATCGCAACGAAGGTGGTGATCGCTGCGAAGACCAACAGGGCGACCTGCACGATGTCGATGATCTGACCGAACTCAGCATTCTGTTCGGCTACCAGCTGTGACTGATCGGCGACGAGCAACGAATCGAGGCAGCGCTGCCTCGATCTCGGACAGAACATCTGCGGTGTCGGCACCACTCGCAATCAGCACCGAGGCGCCGTCGATCAGGCCTGGCGCCTCGAGCAAACGCTGCATCGTCGACAGGTCGAACAACAAGAAGTACGGCGAGACGCCCGATTCTTCATCGCCGAACGTGACGGTGCCGGCGAGTGTGAACTCGTCGGGACCAATCGGTGTCGCGACCTGGACCAGGTCACCAACGCCAACCCCGAGCTCCGTTGCCTGCGCGGTGTCGAGCATGATCTCGCCTGGTCCAGCAGGAGCGCCGTCAATCAACCGAAACGGCGAGGCTGCCGAAAGTTCCGCCGGGCTCGCCGGATCGGCAGCGATCGAGAATGCAAGTACCTTCACGAGCTTGGTGCAACACGGCCTGTGTGACCGCTGGGCTCAACACCGCATCGCCCGCGGCAACTGCTCGGATCGCATCGACCAGGTCGTCGGCCGTCGCGTCCTTGAGGATGAAGCCGGAGGCCCCGACACGAATTGCTTCGACCACATAGTCGTCGAGGCCAAATGTCGTCAACACAATGACTTTGGGCGGGTCGGGCAGCGCGAGAACCTCACGGGTTGCGGCCAGACCATCGAGCTCGGGCATGCGGATGTCCATGAGGACAACGTCGACCTTGCGGGTGCGACAGACCTCGATCGCTTCGATGCCATTGGTGGCATCACCGACCACCACCATGTCATCCTCGTTGTCGACGATGAGGCGGAAACCGGTGCGCACCATGTCGAAGTCATCGACAACAACGACGCGTATGTCGTGGTTGCCGGTCATGAGCAACCCGAGTCGCCATTGGCTCTCGACGACACCGCTGGTTCCATCGGCAACGTGACTCGCACGCGGTAGCCGCCGCCAGGACGAGGGCCCGAGTTGAACTGACCGCCGAGCACGTGGGCTCGCTCTCGCATTCCGGTCAGGCCGAGACCGTCGTTGTTGCCACCGATGGTGGTGGTCGCATCTCGGCCATCGTCGTCGATCTGCAACCGCAATTGGCCTTGCGCGACCTCGACGCTCAGGCGTGCTTCGGTATCGGCACCGCCGTGTTTGAGCACATTGGTCAGCGCCTCCTGCACGATTCGGTAGGCACCGGCCCCGACCGCTGCGCCAACAGCGCCGTCGGTGGGTAGATCGCACTCGAGAGTGACGGGCAGACCGGCATTCGCAAACGACTCGAGGAGCGCCGGCACCGACGCAAGCGACGGAAGCGGCGCAAGTTCGGCCTCGGTTTCACCGCGCAACCCAGCGAGCACACGCCGCACATCGGCCAACGAGGAACGGGCGGTCGAAGCAATCGCTGCGACGGCATCGACCGCTGCACCCGGGTTCTTCGGAGCGACTCGATCAGCAGCTTCGGCTCGCACCGCTATCACCGAGAGCGAGTGTCCAACGATGTCGTGCAGTTCGCGAGCGATGCGTTGACGCTCGTTGGCCGCCGCCCGCTCGTGGGCCATGTCTCGTTCCACCCGCGCGACCGCAAGCTCTTCGGCGAGCGCTACTTCTGCCGAGCGACCCTCGGCAGCGCTCACGCCCAGCATGTACGCCAGCGCTGAAGCAAGTCCAACGAAGACAACTAGATCGGCGGTCACGTCGTCGGCAATGAACACGCCGATGAATGTCATGATGCACAACGCAAGACTCGATATCGCACCAAGCCGTCGACCACGTTCGCCGGCCTCGGCGCAGACCGTGTAGATCATCACGAGCGGCGAGAAGAACGCGGTCGCCAGGCCGATTCCCCACACAACGAGCTGGGCGACGACGGTCAGCGGGGTCGCAATCATCGGCGCAACTCGCCGGAACGCTACCGATAGCGCCGGAGCGACGATCACAAGCCACTCTCACGCTGCGACCGGTTCACGCTCGCCAACAACCGTCTTGCCCTCGGCGACAGCCCCAGTGAACACGGCCAAACCAATCAGGCACGCGCCGAGCGCAACCTCGGGCCACGCTGGCCAGTCGTATCGGCGCGGTGCCGTCGACGCTGTTGTGGCGGTGTTCACCCGTTCGACGGTAGTCGGCATGGGTTCC
>JBDNHG010000288.1:0-7851 GCA_041688925.1 Acidimicrobiales bacterium
AAGTACGAGGACGTCGAGCCGTGGGCCGGACTCGAGACCATATTCGTCGAGGGCTTCGACCCGGCCGACCCTGCGATGTGGCGAGTCGAGAAGATGCGCTATAGCAAGGTCACCGATCCCGAGACCAAGAAGAAGGTCGATGATCGCACCACCGTCAAGGTCAACTCTCGGATCACCGTGCACGACATCCCTGAGCGAGCCCACGGTTATGTGCTGGGCTCACGGTCGGCTGTCGACTGGGTGCTCAACCAGTACCAGATCAAGACCCACAAGGACTCGGGCATCACGAACGACCCGAACGACTGGGCGCTCGAACACGATCAGCCGAGTTACATCTATGACCTGCTGTGCTCGGTCGTCACCGTCTCGATGCGCACCCTCGACCTGATCGACGAATTACCACCCCTCGATCTGACCTGAGCTGAGCGTTGGCGGTCAGCTCACGACGTGTGACACGCGGTCGCGCAGTAGAAGCAGCCGTTTGCCGAGGCGTAGGTCAGTTTCGCCTTGGCGACAGCTGTGTTGCAAGTGGGATGGTTACCGAGCGAGAGCCGATTCACCTCGTCTGGCAGGTGTGAGCATGCGGGATTCAGCACGTGCACCTCGTGGTCGTTGTTCTTGTTTACGCAGTAGTAAGCCACGGTTGGCTCCTTCAAATTTGCTGGGACGACGGGTCTCGCCGCTCCAACAAACGTACGCAGTGGGTGTGACATCCAAATCCACGACGTTCACCCCCGCCCAGCGGGCACAACGTCGCAGAATTCGCCGTCGCACAAATTTGGCTGCCCCAGCTGGCCAGCTGGGGCAGCCCGTGCAACCGGCAACGGACGCCTGCGGACGCGTGGCTGAGACGAAGTTCTTTGGGTTTCTTTCCGCAGAAGGCCTGATCCGGGCCTTAGATGTCACACCCCTGATTTACGCTGGTCGAGCGGAGCTCGACTGACACACTTCGCACAGCAACCTCGAAAGAGAATGCGACAACCAACGTGTCAGCTCGACCTCATGGTCCTTCACAACTTGCTTGCAGTCGCTCGATTCTTTCCGTGCGTGCAAGCGTCAGCATCGAAGGAGCGGCAATGGCCGCAACCCGACCAACGGCAACCCATTCGTCGCCGCCGCCAACAGCCACAGCGCAAACGCCGACGACGCTCGCCCCTGATTGTGGCGTCTCAACCACGCGTCCGCGGTCGCCTTCCGGCACCGTAGATCCATCAGGCCCGACCGAACAACCATCCCCAGCGAGTGATTCGGACAACCAACGTCAGCGTCCTCTGGTCGGCGACCAAAGAGCACACGCGACATCACGACCCCTGGCTGATCCGCCTGTCTCAGCCACGCGTCCGCGGGGCGTCCCCGAAGCTGAAACGGGCCGAGCTCAGCCACGACCGGACCGCGAGAGTTCGTTGACTGACCAGATCGAAGTAGTCGTTGAGACCTTGGCGCGATCGCAGTATGAGTTGGTCACGCTGGCGGCCGAGTTCGCCGACTCGCCAGAGTGGATCCTGACCGGGTCGCCCACCGCGGCGCACTGGCTGGCGATCGTTGCCGACGTCGAGCCGTGCACCGCACGAGAGTGGATCCGTATAGGACGCCTGCTGCAGACACTTCCCACAATCGCGGATGCATTTAGGAATCGCGAGATTTCGTACTCCAAGGTGCGAGCGCTGACCAGGCTGGCGACGCCCGAGAACGAACACGAACTGCTCACGATTGCGATGGCCACGACAGCCGCCGATCTCGGGCGAGCCCTCGCTGCATGGTTCAACGCGAACTCCGAGCCTGAAGACGTCGAGGCGTATCACCGGCGCCAGCGCTCTGTGAAATGGCGGACCGAACCCGATGGCATGGTCTTGGTCTCGCTTCGGCTGCCGCCGATGATCGCAGCGCTGCTGATCAGCTTCCTCACCATCTGGGTCATGCGCAGCCGGCCAAAACCCGTCGCGGGCGAGGCGTGGCCGTCGGTTGCGCAGCAACACGCCGACGCAGTCGAGGCGCTACTCAAGGAGGGTGCAGGCAACATCGACACCGAGGTCGTTGTGCACGTCAACGGTGATGGTTCGGCCCTTGCCGACGGCACACCTATTGCCGACTCGGTCGTCGCCAAACTCATTCCCGAGTCGTTCATCAGTGCACTGGTGCATGACAGCGCTGGCAACCCAATCGATGCGACCAACAGGCGGCGTCATCCAACTCGTCGCCAACGCCGACTCGTGGACGCACGCGATCAATGCTGTGTCGACTGCGGACGAACCGAGTTACTGCAATACGACCATGTGCCAGCGCATGAGCAGAGTGGCCACACGGTGACCACTGAACTCCGGCGGCGATGCGCACCCTGTCATCAACAACGTCACGCGCCGCGACACCGCTAGGCCAACCGCAGCTATCGTCCACGCGATGTCTGCGCCACTCCCCTTGCGATTCCTTCGATCTGCAAGCGCTCATGACCAACTCGATGAATCGATCACCGAGATTGCGATCGTCGGCCGATCCAACGTGGGCAAATCGTCGCTCATCAATGCCATCTCCAATCGCAACCGATTGGCCAAGACGTCGAAGACGCCGGGCGCAACCCAGCTGCTCAACATTTATGAGTTCGGCGACGAGGGTTCGCTTCGCTGGGTGGTCGACCTGCCCGGCTACGGCTTCGCCAAGATGCCCAAGAAGAAGCAGAAGGAGATGGCCACGATGATCAATGACTACATGTTCGAACGTGAGCCGCTGTCGCATGCCGTTGTACTAATCGATGCGAATGTCGGCGCCACCGACCTCGACGTGCAGACCGTCGACTGGTTGCGAGACATCGAACTCGACTTCGTGGTCGTTGGCACCAAGATCGACAAAATCAAGTCAGGCGACCGGTCCAAGAAACAGAAGAAAGCCGCCGACAAACTGCAAATGAGGTCGGGCGACATTCGCTGGGTCAGCGCCGAGAAAGGCACCGGCATACCCGAGTTGCGCTCGGTGCTGGCAAATCTGCTCAGCGGAGCGAAACAGCCATGAATGGTTCCGAACCAGCACCGCTGGCCATTGGCGCTGTTGCCACCAGGACAGGTGTTGCGGTTTCGGCAATACGTTTCTATGAGGAACAAGGACTGATCGAGTCGACGCGAGCGTCGTCGGGCCATCGACGTTTCGAGCGGTCGACCATCCGCCGCATCTCGTTCATCCGCATCTGCCAGCAGCTGGGCTACTCGCTCGACGAGATCAAGAAACAGCTCGAGGCGCTCCCCCACGGCCGCACCCCGGACGAATCCGATTGGCAAAAGCTGGCGGCAAGCTTTCGAAGCGACATCGACGACCGCATGGCAGGGCTGGCCCAACTCAAGGACAAGCTCGACGGGTGTATTGGTTGTGGCTGCCTGTCGCTGCAACGCTGCGCGCTCTACAACCCCGACGAAACCGCTGCCGGTCTTGGGCAAGGGCCTCGTTATCTGCTCGGCGACGATGCTGCCAATGTCGGGGCTGCCAATGTCGGGGCTGCCAATGTCGGGGCTGCCAATCTCGGGGCCTCGATGACCAACCCGAGCTGAACTCGAGATTCAGACGGCGATATTTCTACGCTGCGATATTTCTAAACAGACCAGTCGACGGGATCGCGGCCGGCGGCGACGAGTGCGGCATTGGCGCGACTGAACGGCCGGCTGTCGAAGAAACCGCGCCTTGCTGAAAGCGGCGACGGGTGAGGCGACTCGATTACGTGATGATGCGGCGCTATGCGCTCAGCCTTCGACCGAGCGAAGTTGCCCCACAAAATGAACACGACCGTCTCGGGTTTCGCTGACACGACATCGATCACCCGATCGGTGAACGTCTCCCAGCCTTGTTTGCGGTGGCTTCCGGCCTCGTGTGAGCGCACGGTCAGCACCGAGTTGAGCAGCAGCACACCATTGGTGGCCCAGCGTTCGAGGTTGCCGTGCTCGGGCGGGTCAATGCCGAGATCGGCGTGCAGCTCCTTGTAGATGTTTCGCAGCGATGGCGGGATGGACACCCCGCTGCGCACCGAAAAACTGAGGCCGTGTGCCTGGCCCGGCCCGTGATACGGATCCTGGCCCAAGATCACCACCCGCACATCGGCATAAGGGGTCAGGTGCAAAGCTTGAAAAACGTCGTCGTGCGCGGGGTATACCTCGTGTTGTTCTCGCTCGGCTTCGACGAACGACTGCAATTCGTGCCAGTACGGCAGTTCGAATTGTTCGCGAAGCAAGGGATTCCAGTCGGTCATGGCCACAAATGGGATCGTACTTTCTCGACATGTTCCGGCAACTCTGTGGTGAGATGGTGGTCACTGCGACTTCCCAGGTTCGCCACCAGCACTCATCTCCGAAAGGACGGCGCATGTTCCGACAGCGCAAATTCCCCCTCCTCCACCTTCGTCTTGTTGTTGCGATCGGAGTGATAGCGGCGCTCGCCATGGCGTTCACGCCCATCGCAACCGCCCAGGGAGAATCGGCAGCACGCCAGAGCCGACGGCGACACCGACCGCTACGCCAGATGCGACCGCGACACTTGCCCCAACAGCAACGCCCGGACCCGCAGCCGATCTAGCAATCACCGAATTCCACTACGACGACATCAGCACCGATGAGGGCGAGTTCATCGAGGTCTCTGGCCCCGCTGGCACCGATCTGAGCGGCTGGAGCATCGTCCTTTACAACGGCTCGAATAGCTCGACGTATGACACCGTTGCCTTGAGTGGTGTGATCGACAACGAAGACGGCACGCAGGGTGCGATCGATTTCCAATTTCCTGCAAACGGCATTCAGAACGGCCCTGATGCTCTTGCGCTGGTCGACCCCAACGGCACTGTGGTCGAGTTCCTCAGCTACGAAGGCGTGATCACTGCTGCCAACGGACCGGCGTCTGGGCTGACGAGCACCGACATCGGCGTCTCTGAATCTGGCACAACCCCCGAGGGCCAATCGCTCCAGCTCATCGGTGGCGTGTGGACCGGCCCAGCGCCAGCAAGTCCGGGCGTCCTCAACACCGGTGGCGTCGGCCCCACACCTACGCCATCCCCCACACCGACGTCGACACCTGGCCCCGTCGTTGATCTTGCGATCACCGAGTTCCACTATGACAATGCCGGCGCCGACGTCGACGAGTTCATCGAGGTCACCGGCCCCGAAGGCACCGACCTGGCCGGCTGGACCATCGAGCTGTACAACGGCAACAACGGCGGCAGCTACGGCACCGTTGCGCTGACCGGCGTCATCGACAACGAGGATGGCGTATCGGGCGCAGTGAGTGTGCTTGTGAGCGGTCTTCAGAACGGCAGCCCCGACGGCATTGCTCTCGTCGACCCAAACGGCGTGGTCACCGAATTCATCAGTTACGAAGGCAGCTTCACGGCCAGCAACGGACCGGCGGCTGGCACAACCAGCCTCGACGTTGTCGTGAGCGAACCCAGCTCGACCCCCATCGGCGAATCGCTACAACTCATCAGCGGCGTGTGGACCGGCCCGGCAGGGAACAGCGCCGGCGATCTGAACCCTGTGCCAACGCCCTTCCTAAGCGAACTGCATTATGACAACGTCGGCGCCGACGTCGGAGAGTTCTTTGAGGTCAGCGGCCCAGCCGGGTTCGACCTGACGAACTGGTCTGTCGTCCTCTACAACGGCAGCAACAACACCGTCTACGACACCATCACGTTGGCAGGCATCATCGATGATGAAGACGGCGCCCAAGGCGCTGTCGATTTTCAGCTTCCCGCCAATAGCTTGCAAAACGGCTCACCCGACGGCCTCGCGCTCGTCGACCCTCTCGGCAACGTCATCGAATTCCTGAGCTACGAAGGCAGTCTCACCGCCGTCGACGGCCCCGCCGTCGGCATGACCAGCGTCGATATCGGTGTGACCGAGGGCGGCACCACCGCCGTTGGCCAGTCGCTACAACTGCTCGACGGTGTATGGACCGGTCCTGCGCCCGCAAGCCCAGGCACCCTCAACAGCCTTGTCGTGGAACCGCCCGGCATCGTGCTGATCCACGATATTCAGGGCAACGGCGCTGCTAGCCTGTTCGACGGTCAGATCGCCATAATCTCGGGCATCGTGGTCGGCGACTTCCAAACCATCACCACCGCCAGCGCAACCGACGAACCGCTCGACGGCTTCTTCGTGCAAGAAGAAGACGCCGACGCTGACGCCGACCCGGCAACGTCTGAAGGCATCTTCGTCTACAACCCAGGTGGCGCCGATGTCGCTGTCGGCGATCTCGTCGAACTCACCGGCACCATCTCTGAGTTCCACGACCTGACCGAGATGTCGTTCGTCACCGAGCTGATCATCGTGTCTTCGGGCAACGATCTTCCGACGCCAGCAATGCCAACAGTGCCCACAGCAGTTGGCGACTCGGTCGTTGATTGGGAAGCAATCGAAGGCATGAGCGTGCTGTTCACCCAGCCGCTCTACGTGACCAACACCTTCCCACAAGGCCGCTACGGCGAGGTCGGTCTGTCGGCCATCGGTGCACAAAACCACCCCAATCAGACCAACGCCATTGGGAGCGCCGGGTCCCTCTCCGAACGGCAGCTCAATCTCGACAGCCGCGTCACACTCGACGATGGCGAAGACGAGAATGAGAGCTTCAGCGGCATCGACACCTGGAACCCGAACCCGACCCCATACCTGGGCGGCCCTGATAACACGCTTCGCAGCGGCGACGAGATCACCGAACTCCGCGGTGTGGTGCATTACTCGTTTGAAGAGTTCGAGATTCAGCCGGTGAATGTCGCTGACCCAGCCGACCCCGATGGCGCCGTAAACATCACGCGAACGCCTCGCCCGGCGGTGGCTCCCGCTGTTGGCGGATCGTTGCAGGTTACCTCGTTCAACGTGCTCAACTACTTCACCTCACTCGACGATGGTTCCACGACCTGTGGCCCGCCGAGCAATCCTCAAGATTGCCGTGGCGCAAACAGCCAGGCAGAGTTCGATCTTCATTCGGCAAAGATTGCTACCGCGATTGCCGGGCTCGACGCTGACATCGTTGGACTGATCGAACTCGAAAACAATGGCAGCGACGCAGCCATTGCCGACCTGGTCGACAAGATCAACGCCTTGACCACTCGCACCTATACCTATGTGCCAACCGGATTCATCGGCACCGATGCCATCACCGTCGGCTTCATCTATGACACGACGACAGTGTCGACCGAAGGTGACTTTGCGGTGCTCGACAGTTCGGTGAGCCCCGCGTTCATCGATGACAAGAACCGTCCGGTGCTGGCCCAGACGTTCATGGAACTGGAGACCGAGGCAACCTTGACCGCAGCGGTCGGCCACCTCAAGTCCAAGGGTTCATCCTGTGACGGCGTTTCGAACCCCGGCGACCCGGCCTATGGCGTTGCTGGCTATAGCGCCGGTACCGATGTCGAGGACCCGAACTTCCAGGGCAACTGCAACCTGACCCGGGTAGCCGCTGCGCAGGTGCTCGGACAATGGGTTGCGAACAACCCGACGGGCGCACCGTCTGACAACGTGCTGATTATCGGCGACCTCAACGCCTATCAGAACGAAGATCCGATCACGACGCTCGAGGCACAGGGCTACACCGATCTGCACGCCATTGACGGCACGTCGTGGGCCGCAAGCGGTCATAGCTATGTGTTCGACGGCGAGCATGGAACACTCGACTATCTGTTGGCGAATCAGTCGCTGCTCACGCAGGTAACCGGTGCAGCGGCGTGGCACATCAATGCCGATGAGCCGTTCGCAATCGACTATCAAGACTTCAACCCAGCTGGTCAAGCACAGCCCGATGCATTCAAGTCGAGCGACCATGACCCGACGATCGTCGGCCTGAATCTGACGTCGCCGATCCCGCCCGGGCCACAGTGCGATGGTCAAGCAG
>JBDNHG010000289.1:0-2023 GCA_041688925.1 Acidimicrobiales bacterium
AGAATCCGCTCGAGATCTGGCTCGGCGGTCAGGTGCCGGCGGCGCTCAAGCGTTGCGGCCAGATCGGCGATGGCTGGATGCCGGGACTCTGTTCACCCGCCGAGGCCGCGGCCATGCGCGACGACGTACTGCGCGAGGCCGAAGCGGCAGGTCGCACGATCGACGACGAACACTTCGGTATGAATCTGTCCTGGGTCGAGGGACCCATGAGCGATCAGTTACTGGCGAGCATCGAGGCCCGACGAGCGGGTTTCGACCCGGCGCATGTCATCGGCTGTGGCGCATCTGGTCTCGCCGAACGAATGCATGCGTTTCTCGACGTGGGATTCTCGAAGTTCGTCATTCGTCCCGCAGAACCGCCCGAGGACTGGAGCGCTGCCGTCGAGTCGGTCTCCGAGGTTCTCTCGTTACAGACCTGACGCCTTCAGGCGTCGTTGCCTCGGGGAGCAGCGACTATTTGTTGTCTTGTTGCACGTCGAAGATTGTGGTGTAGCCGCCGCGTGACCAATCAGGAGCGGCAGGCATGGTGCGGCCGCCAACGGTCAATGTGCGCGCTGGCGCTCCCTCGCCGATGAGCATGCCCGAGGCTCTTCCTGTCGCGCCGTTCGCGCCGACGCCGAGCAGCGGATAGCTGTCGTGCGCCGAATACGTCTGAAGCAACAACGGGCGTACTCGACCCGAGTTGTTGGGCAGCGAACCATGAACACAACCACAGTTATGAACGGTTATCGAGCCAGCTGGACCGTTCAGATACTCGGCAGACGACAGATCGATCTTGGGGAGGTCGCTCGCTCGAATCGAGCCGGTCCACGTCGTGTCATCGTCGGCGTACAGGTTGTAGAGCTCGCCAGTATGGCTGCCGGGCACGATGCCCATAGGGCCCATCTCGTCGTCGACGTCGTTGAGGTAGACCCCGATCGTCAGCGGCGTGAAGTCGGTATGGGGCCAGTACTGAATGTCTTGATGCCACTCGACGGCCTCGCCACCGTCTGACCATTTGTAGTTCAATTTCGAGTGGTGGTAGCGGGCGAGCGCGCCGAGCAGGTCGAGAGCGATCTGCGCCACCGGCCCGTGCAGGCTGAATTCGGCGAAGGTCCGATGATGATCGACCGGACTGGTCAGTCGTCGTAGCCGCGGAGCAGCGGCGGTGTGATCGGGCTCGACGTCGAGCTTCTTGCTGCTGGTCGTGAGTGAGCGACTCTCTTCGACAAACTCGTCGCTTGCGGCCCGGAGCCGTGCGAGCCAGTCGTCGCTGACCGCACCTTCGACTAACAGGTAGCCGCGCTCGCGATACCGGTCGAGCTGTTCAGCAGTCAGCACTCGTAACTCTTCGGTCACCGTTGCAGCCATGAGCCTCACACTACGTGGGGCGCACCCGGGCCGCAGAAGTCGCTGGGTAGCACCCGTGCTGAGTAGCGGATCTTCCCGGGGACTTTTTGGCGGAAGTTGTACGGTGCGGGCGTGGGACGCAGCAAGGTCGCTGACAAGACGTACGACTACATCATCATCGGCGGGGGATCGGCTGGTTGTGCGCTGGCCAATCGGCTGAGCGCCGATCCTGCAAACGAGGTGTTGGTGCTCGAAGCCGGGCGCAAAGACTGGAAGTGGGATGTCTTCATCCACATGCCGGCCGCGCTCACGTACCCGATCGGCAGCCGCTTTTACGACTGGAAATACGAGAGTGAACCCGAGCCGTTCATGAACGGCCGCAAGGTCTACCACGCTCGGGGCAAGGTGCTCGGAGGAAGCAGCAGCATCAACGGCATGATCTTCCAGCGGGGCAACCCAATGGACTATGACAAATGGGCATCCGAGCCAGGCATGGATCAGTGGGGATATGAACACTGCCTGCCGTACTTCAAACGGATGGAGAATCGGCTCGTCGGCGGCGACGATTGGCGAGGCGCCGATGGTCCGCTAAAACTCGAGACCGGCCCGGCAAAGAACCCATTGTTCGGGGCGTGGCTCGAGGCCGGACCACAGGCCGGCTTCCGCCGCACCGACGATGTGAACGGTTTTCACA
>JBDNHG010000290.1:0-10330 GCA_041688925.1 Acidimicrobiales bacterium
GCGGGTTTCTGGGTCGAGCGCGGCTGAAGCGAGTTCGTCGACGTTCATTTCGCCGAGGCCCTTGAATCGTTGCCAGCGGATGTTCTCGGCCTTGCGGTTGCCTTTGCTGAGTTCAGCGGTGATCGCTTCTTTTTCTTCGTCGGAGAATGCCCGATAGTTCTCACCGTTGACCTTGGTCGTGAACAGTGGCGGTTGTGCGGCGTAGATGCGCCCGGCTTCGAGCATGGGGCGCATGTATTTGTGCATGAGCGTGAGCAGTAAACAGCGGATGTGGCTGCCGTCGACATCGGCGTCGCACAGAATCACGATGCGGCCATAACGGGCCGAGTCGAGATCAAACGCATCGCCGCTGCCGGCGCCCACGGCGGTGAACAACGCTTGGGCCTCGCTGTTGTCGAGCACCTGCTTGACCGTGGCCTTGGCTGCGTTGACGACCTTGCCGCGCAGAGGCAGGATCGCCATTGTTGCGCTGTCACGGCCCGCCATGGCTGGGCCAGCGGCCGAGTCGCCCTCGACCACCAACAGTTCGCTGTTGATGCCGTGTTGGCGGCAGTCGGCGAGTTTGGCCGGCATGCCGGACGAACCCAGGCTGGCGGCCTTGCGCTTGTTCTCGAGCACCTGCCGTGACGCCACCCGGTTCAAGATTGCCGTGGCCATTTTGTCGCGCAGGGCATTGACGTGTGACTTGGGGCCTTCGCCCTCGAACCATGCGGTGAGCTGGGTCTTGACGACCTCATAGACGATGCTTTGAATTGCCGGTGTGCCCAGCTCACGTTTGGTCTGACCGCGGAACTGGGGCTCGGGGAAGGTCACCTTGATCGCAGCGATCAGGCCCTCTTGCACGTCGTCCTTGACGGCGCGATCCTTTTCTTGTTTTGCGAGCTTCGCCAGTTTCTTTGTGCCCGGCAGCAGCTTGTCGTTGATCGCTCGGGTCAACGCCCGATCGAAACCGTTCAGATGGGTGCCGCCGTCGGGGGTGGGCACGGTGTTGACATATGAGGACACCGATGTGTCGTAGCCGGCGACCCAACGCAGCGCGATGTCGACCGTGCATTCGCGCTCGACCGTGGTCATCTTGCCGTTGACCGGCACCTTTTCTTCGAAGGTCTCGATGCCACTGAACGTGATCACCTTGGTGACGGGGTCGCCCTCGGACTCGTATTCGACAAGGTCTTTGAGGCCGCCACGGGAGAGGAACTCGTCTTCTTGTTTCGAACCGTTGCGCTTGTCGACGAGCTTGATCTTGAGGCCCGGCACCAGGAAGGTCGCCCGCGCCACGCGGTCGCGCACGGTGTTGTAGTCGATGGTTGCCTCGCCGTCGAAAATGTCCCAGTCGGGCCAAAAGCGGATGCGGCTGCCAGTTTTGGTGTTGGAGATCTTCTTGAGCTTTTCGAGCTCGTGGCCGCGCTTGAAACGACCGCCGTTGAAGTGGCCTGCCTTTTGGTCTTTGAACTCGAGCTTCCAGGTGTAGCCATCGCGGTCGACCTCGGCCGCCATCTTGGCGCTGAGCGCGTTGACGACAGATGCGCCAACACCGTGCAGGCCGCCCGATGCGCCATAGGCGCCGCCGCCGAATTTGCCTCCGGCGTGCAACTCGGTGAGCACGACCTCGAGTGCGCTCACCCCGTGTTTTGGGTGTTTGCCGACCGGTATGCCGCGACCATTGTCGATGACCTCGACCGACCTGTCGCGATGGAAGATGACCTCGATCTTGTTTGCGAAACCGCCAGCGGCCTCGTCGACCCCGTTGTCGATGAGCTCCCAGACCAGGTGCACGAGGCCCTGGCTGCCGGTGCCGCCGATGTACATGCCGGGTCGTTTGCGGACAGCCTCGAGGCCCTCGAGCGTTTGAATCGCCGCTGCGTCATAGTTGGAGTTGGTAGCCATGTGGTGGGTCCTTGAAAGGTTGGCTTGGCTGTTACCAGCGAACGGTGGCGATGCTGAGGATCTGGCGCTCGGTGCCCGAGCTGACCAGGTCACGCTTGGTTGGTTCCATATCGAACGGCACCGGCGTGGGGTCGAGCTTGGACGCGTCATCGTCGGTCGACATGAGTACCCAGAGGTCCTCGGTCGAGCCGATGTAGGCGGTGCGAATGCTCTCGCCATCGCGCAGCTTGGTCAGCCGCACGCCGCCACCGTTGCGCCCCTTGGTCGGAATCTCATCGTAGGGGGTTGCTTTGGCTTCGGCGTTGATGGTGACCGACACCACCGCGCCATCCCATACTCCGGGGTCGATCGGCCCGGCGCCGACGCTCGTGGCTCCGTCCTTGAGTTTCATGCCAGCGACCCCGGCTGCGGCACGCCCCTGCACGCTGATGCCCTCGACCGGGGTTCGCAGCACGCTTGCGTTGTCGGCGTCCATGACGATGTCGGCATCATCAGCGCAGATGAACGCGGCGACGAGTCGATCGCCGTCTTTGAGGCGCATGATGGTGCTGCCCGAACGGGTGCCCTCGAGTTCTTCGGCGGTGACGCGTTTGGCCATGCCGTCTTTGGTGATCAGCACCATGTGGCCATCGAAAGGCCCCGAGGAGATGGTCAGCACGTCTTCTCCGCTGTTGGTGCCGAAAAGCTGGCTTGCAGCGACACCGCGGGTGCGGCCCGCAGTATCGCCCGCATCGTTTGCCAGCGCCGAGAGCGCCCGCCCCTCGGATGTGATCGCCGACACCATCGACGCCGTGGTGGTCTCGAACGAGGCCATCAACAGGTCGTGGCGGCTGGGAGTGGCTCGTCTGCCGCCGTCGATGGGTTCGCGCCCGAGTTGACCCGAGGTCGACAACGTGACCAGACAGGCTTCGTCGACAACATCGGCGTCGGCTTTTGCCGGCGCCAGGAGGTCGGCGGGGGAGAACGTTTGGATGTCGTTCTCGGAGATGATCTCGCTCTTGCGAGGGCTGCCGTGTGCTTCGACGAGATCCATCAGCTCGGCCAACACCAGCCGGCGCTGCCGGTTTTCGCTGGCGAGCAGTTTCTCGTAGTCGTCGATGGTGGTGTCGAGCTCGGCGCGCTCGTCGATCAGTTTCTGCTTCTCGAGCCCGACCAGGCGACGGAACTGCATGTCGAGGATGTGCATGGCTTGGATCTCGGTCAGGTCGAGCTGCTCGACCAGCGATGCCCGAGCCTCGGGCACGGTTTCGGAGCCGCGAATGATGGCGATGACCTGATCGATATTGTCGAGCGCGATCAGCAGGCCGAGCACGATGTGCAGCCGCGCCCGAGCCTTTTCGAGCCGGAACTCGGTGCGTCGTTGGATGATGTCGAGGCGGTGGGTGATGTAGTGCTGGCAGAGTTCGTAGAGCGACAGCGTGGTTGGCACACCGTCGACAAGGGCCACATTGTTGATCGTGAAGCTGTCTTCGAGTGGGGTCATGCGATAGAGCTGGGCCAAAACCGCTTGGGGATTCACGCCGATCTCGCAGTCGATCTGCAGCCGCATTCCTGAGTGCCGGTCGCTGAAGTTGGTGATGCGGTCGACGCCCTTGAGCTTGTCGTCGCGCAGCAGTGAGTTGACCTTTTCGACCACCTTTTCGGGGCCCACCAAATACGGCAGCTCGGTGATGATGATGCCTTGGCGTTTCGGCGTCAGCTGCTCGACATGGGCACGCGCTCGCAACGTGATCGAACCGCGGCCAGTTTCGTAGATATCGGCCAAACCGCTGCCAACGATGGTGCCGCCCGAAGGAAAATCGGGCCCGGCCACATGTTGCATCAGCTCGTGAACGGTTGGTTTTGGCCGGCGCTGAGTCAATACCAATTCGATCGCATTGGCGATCTCGACCAGGTTGTGCGGCGCCATCGACGTGGCCATGCCGACGGCGATGCCGCTGGTGCCGTTGACCAAAAGGTTCGGCAGCAGCCCAGGCAGGCAGTTGGGTTCGGTCGAGTCGCCGTCATAGGTCGGCGTGAACTCGACGGTCTCTTCGTCGAGTTCGCCCAACATCGACATGGCAGCCGGGGTCAGGCGACACTCGGTGTAGCGATAGGCAGCAGGTGGCTGATCGAGACTGCCGAAGTTTCCTTGCGGGTCGATCAGCGTGACATTGCGCGAGAAGTCTTGGCCCATGCGCACGAGTGCGTCGTAGATAGCGCCGTCGCCATGGGGGTGGTACTTGCCGATCGTGTCGCCGACTACTCGAGCGCATTTGCGGTGTGGCCCATCGGGACGGATGCCCATGCTGAGCATCGAATACAAGATGCGGCGTTGCACCGGCTTGAGGCCATCTCGGACGTCGGGAATGGCTCGGCTGGTGATCACCGAGAGGGAGTAGGCGAGGAACGATTCTGACATCTCGTCGGCGACGGAAACGTCGATGACTTCTCGCGCAAAGTCGGCTGGCATCGGCAGCTCGTCTTGTGGCATTGCCCGAGTATGGCATTGGGCTATGACAGGTCGGTGGCTCTTCCCGATTTACTGTCATGGCAGGGGTTCTCACCGCTCGTCAGCGCGGCGAGCTACGTTTCTGCTCTGCGTTTGTGCACTCCCCAGGGGAGTTCACGATACGTGTGCGTCGTTGTGATCTACTGCGGCGGAAAGGTGAAGCCGAAACACTTGGTTGTGCACAGCGAGCCTGAGCCGGCTTCGAGGCTGCTGATGCTGAGTTCGGCATCGTCGGCAGTGACATCGTCGGCATCGATCAGTGCATCGAGCGTGAAGGCGCCTGACAGCGTGGCCTCGACCTGTGGGTTCGTGGGCAGCCAGGTGAGGGGCCCCGACATGTTCAACAGGATGTGGGTTTCGTCTTCATACGTAATGTCGAGCACGCCCTGGAACGCACCGCTGCCGTCCTCGGCGAAGCTCAACGTGATCAGGTTCTGTGAGACGATTGCGCCGTCGTTTTCATCGCCCTTGGTGAAGAAGGCGCCCTGCACGGTTCCCGACGTTGTGGGCAGTGAAGGTGATGCCCGCAGCGTCGAACTGGCCGCGCCTGCATCATTGGATTGTTCAGGTACAAGCGTGGGTTGAACCGCAGCGGCAACCGCCGGGGTCGGCGTTGGTTCGCTTGTCGGAACGACAATGATTTCACCCTCGGGCGCGGTGCGTGTGGTCGCCGTCGAGTCGGCGTCTTGGGTCTCGTCGGCCGAGCCATCTGAAGCGGTATCGCCGAACGGTTGACCCAATTCATCGAGCAGCACGCCGCTTTCGGCTGCCGCATCATCGGCGGCACCAAACCCAAAGTTTGGTGCGGTCGAGGAGCTCGTGGCTTGAGCAGCGACCTCGCCCACAGGGCTAATGATGATCGTCGAGACGTCAGGCTTCTCGCTGAGACCCACGAGCACAGCAACGCCCGTCACGACGGCGGCGATCACCAGCAAGATCATGATCGAGGACCGCGTGTTGTCGGGTCTGTAGGCGGTCTTCATCGGCCCGTAGTTCTAGCGGTTTTGGCGCCCCGCCAGGCGCTGTCAGCCCGAGAATCACCTATCAGCGGTGTTCGCCCCGCCTCACTGAGCGACGCTCCAAACAGCTGGTTTGGCACTGAGCAGGACGAACCGTGCGCTGCATACGGTCGGCGACCGTAAAGCTGAATTGCAAGGGATGTCACCAGGTACCTCAGTCGGCGTGCAATACGAGTACCGAGACGGTATCGCCTGGGGCGAGTCCGTCTCCGTCAGGCAGCGCGGCGAGCGCGTCGGCCCCCGCCATTGCCGACAACTGATGTGAGCCTTGCCCGCCGGCGGAACGAATCATCGGGCGCCCGTCGACCCAACGCAGGGTCACCCGTGCGAAATGTGTCTTGCCGTCGAGCCGGCGCGTGATCGCCTCTTCGGCCGTGGCCGTGATCATCGGCCGGTGAATGGCGGCCCCGGTGATGCCCATCATCTTGCGCAGACCGGGCCGAGCGAGCAGTTCGTAGGAGACCATCGACGAAACCGGATTTCCGGGCAGGCCGAAGATGGGTGTGCCGTCGAGCGTGCCGAACGCCATTGGTTTGGCCGGCTTGATGGCGATCTGCATCCAGCGCATGTCGGCTATGCGGCTGAGCACCATTTTGACGAAGTCGAAATCGCCCATGCTGACGCCACCACTGGTGATGATCGCATCGCACTGGGCGGCGCCGCTGCGCAGTGCTGCCTCGACGGCGTCTTCGTCGTCGCGTATGAGCCCGAGATCGACGGCAGTGCATCCGCTCTGCGAGACCATGGCCAACAGCGTGCGGCGATTGGAATCGCGGATCTGGCCCGGAGCGAGCGGTTGAGGCCCGTCGACGAGTTCATCGCCGGTCGAGATAACGCCGACGACGGGTCGGCGATGGGTGGCGATCGACTCGATGCCCAACGTGGCCAGCACGCCCAGATGGCCGGGCTGCAACAGCGTGCCCGCATCGAATACTTGCTGGCCGGGCTGCATGTCTTCGCCGGCGCAACGCACCGCGGAACCCGCCTCGACCGAGGCGTTGATAGTGACCGTCGAGTTGTCATCGCTGGTCGTGGTGTCTTCGACCATGACGATTGCGTCGGCGCCGGTCGGGAGTGGTGCGCCGGTCATGATGCGAATGGCGGTGCCAGGGGTGATCGGCGTCGACGGCGCTTCGCCGGCAGCGATTGCGCCGACGACCCGCAACTCGACGGGCGCGTCAGTCGTGTCAGCCGCCATGACGGCATAGCCGTCGACCGCAGTGTTGTCGAACGGCGGAACGAACTCGTTGCACATGATCGGCTCGGCGGTGACCATGCCGAGCGCTTCGCCAGCGAGTGTTGCGACGACCTCGAGCGGTGCGCATCCGTCGAGTACATAGCCCTGTGCTTCGTTGAGCGGAATCATGAAATGCCGTGCTCCTTTACAATCGTTGCCAAGAGTTTGCGGAAGTCAGCACCCAACTCGGGGTGCGTCAATGCCAGTTCGACGTTGGCCCGCAGATAGTCGAGCTTTTGGCCGGCGTCGTAACGAGCGCCAGTGTTGATGCATGCGGTGACGCCGCCTTTGTCGAGCATGGCGGCAATGGCGTCGGTGATCTGGATCTCGCCGCCCACGCCGGGAGGGGTTCGGTCGATCTCATCGAAGATCGAGGCAGGGAACACGTAGCGCCCGGGCGCCAGGCCATAGTTCGAGGCAGCCTCTTCGATCGGCGGTTTCTCGACGATGTGGCGTACCTCGATGCGGTCGCCGTCGACGCTGATCGGGTCGATTACGCCATATGAGATGACTTCTTCGAGCGGATAGCGGCCAACGGCGATGACCGCCGACCCCGTCTCGCTTTGCACGTCGATCATTCGCCGAAGCAGTGATCCGCCGTCGACCAGGATGTCATCGGGCAGCAACACCGCGAACGGTTCGTCGCCGATGAAGCTGCGAGCCATGCCGATGGCGTGACCCAGGCCGAGTGGTCGTCCCTGACGGGTGTAATGCAGCTTGGCCATCTTCGAGATGTTCTGCACCAGATCGAGCATGTCGAGTTTGCCGCGAGCCTCGAGAAGCCCTTCGAGCTCGTAGTTGGTGTCGAAGTGGTCTTCGAGAGGCTTCTTCGAAGGAGCGGTGATGACCAGGATGTCTTCGATGCCTGCCCCAATGGCCTCTTCGATCACATACTGAATTGCAGGCTTGTCGACGATGGGAAGCATCTCTTTCGGCACCGACTTGGTAGCGGGCAAGAAACTGGTTCCGAGGCCGGCCGCGGGAATGACAGCCTTGCGTACTGAGGACATCTGATCAGGGTAGTGGCGTAGCCGGTGCCTCTTGGTCGCCGCGAGGCCGGTCAGTGGCGGCGGGCGGTGAGGAAGTCGGAGATGTTTGAGTGGTGACGCGAAACGATCAGTGCGGTCATTGCCCAGGCAATCAGAATCTCGGCAAGAGGTCGGCCCATGACCATGGTGCCGATGGCCACCGTTGGAGTGCCGACCATTGCGCCGATGAAGGAATGTCCCGAAAGTTTTGCGCTACCCAACCAGGCGCCAAGCGCAATCGGCGCAAGGATCGGCCAGGTGCCGATGGTGAGCCCGCCGAAACACGCGACTCCCTTGCCGCCCCGGCTCGACGGAATCGGCGGAAAGATGTGACCAACCACCGCGGCGGCGCCGCACCACGCGGCCAAGGTCGTGTCGCCGAGCCATCGGCCCACCAGCGCAGCAACGAGCGCCTTGGCAACATCGATGAGCAGTGTCGCTCCGCCCGCCTTGAGGCCGGCGATACGAAACATGTTCGTGGCACCAGGGTTACCTGAGCCTTCGCGGGTCGGATTGTGGCCGACCAATTTTCCAATCAGCAATGCCGAAGGGAAGGTGCCCAAAAAAAATGCACCAATGACAATGAGCCAATCGAAATCCACTGCCGGTAGTCTGTCAGCCGAGTTATGCCAACGTACGACTATCACTGTGAGACTTGTGGACTCGACTTCGACGTCCAACAAGCATTCTCTGAAAACACCCTCGAAAAATGCCCGACGAAGAAGTCTGGATTGAGTCCTGACGGCTGCGCCAAGAGTGGCCGAGGCAAGGTGACCAAGGTGTTTCACGAGCCTGGAATCACCTTCAAGGGCACCGGTTTCTACAAGAACGACAGTCGTAGCAGCTCGTCAAAGTCGAGTTCGTCTGACACATCGTCGTCTGACACGTCGTCGTCTGACTCGTCGTCGACTTCTGATGCCAAACCTGCGCCATCGTCGAGCACCGATTCGTCGAAGAAGTCGAGCAGCGACTCGTCAAAGAAATCGTCGACGTCCAAGTCGAAAACGTCGAGCAGCGACTAATACCAACGCCGCCTGACATCGGCACGTACCGCTTCGCTCACGCTGCTTCCTCCACGCTGCTTCCCCGAAACTGCTTCCCCGAAACTGCTTCCCCGCAACACATGTGAACGAGTGCAAAAGGGGAGGCGGCTATGCGTCTTCGTCAACGAAGAAGGTCGCTGCGGGTCATGTGGGCGCCGTCGCTCGTGCGGCGGGTGCTGAGACACCGAGGGCTGCATGCTGTTGGCATCGTGGCTCTAGGATGCGTGACGTCCTTCGTAGTGGCCGACAAGATCGCCGCCGTCGAGGCCGAACGCGCGAGCTGGGGTGAGACCCAGGTAGTGGTGGTTGCCCTCGGCAGCGTCGACCGTGGTGAGCCGGTGCGAGGCCTTGTTGCGTTGCGTGAGTTCCCGGTCGCGCTGCTTCCTGCGAACGCAGCGACATCGGTTGACCCCGACAGCTTGGCAAAGGTTGGTCTGCATCCCGGAGAAATCGTGTTGTCTGACCGGCTGACTACAGCGACCGGCAACACAACGCCGACCGGGTCGGTCGCCGTCACCCTGCCCGTCGCTCGGCAAGTTCCCCTCGTCGAGGTGGGCGCAATCGTTGATCTGTGGAGCGTCGATAGCGCCAACTTTTCGAGCCGTCGCATCGCGTTCGGGGTGTCGGTGTTGGCGTTCTCAGATGACGACATCACCATTGCCGTGCCCCATGCACAAGTTGGCGAGGTCACCGCAGCATCATTGCGGCCTGTCACCGTCACGCTCGTTGGCTGAGCCCGCTACCGGGCGATGAGCACCACAAACACGCCGATCGCAGCGATGACACGATAGATCGCGAACCCATCGAAGGTGACCTTGGCCAAGAGCTTGATGAGCCCCCACACGGCGACAAAGCCAGTGATAGCCGAGGCGATCATGCCAGCAGCGAAGGCCGCCTTCATGTCGGACGGAATGCCGCCGAGACCGCCAATGTCGAGGTACTTGAACAATCCGGCACCGGCGATGATGGGCAGGCTCATCAAGAACGAAAGCCGAGCAGCGTTCACACGATCGAACTTCAGCACCCGGGCAACGGTGATGGTGATACCCGAACGTGACACGCCGGGCTGCAACGCCAACGCCTGGCCGATGCCGATAGCCAGAGCGTCCCTGAGCTGGAAGGAATCGACGTGCCGGTCGCCTGGCAACCGGTCGGCGACGGCCAGAACCACGCCGAAGACCGCCAGAGCCGCTGCGGTCAGCCAGATGTGGTCATCGGTGGCAAGCACAGATTCGAGAAGAATGCCGGTGATGCCGGCCGGAACGGTCGCAACAATCAACAACCACGCCACACGGGCATCAGTGCTCAGCCCATTTCTGCGACCTGCGGGCGCCAGCGAGCCAATGCCGGCAGTCAGATAGCGCCAGATGTCGTTCCAAAAATAGGCAACAGCACCGACGAGCGTGCCGATGTGCAGTGCCACATCGAACGCCTTGGCGAGCTGGTCGTTGCCCTCGAAGTCGTTCCAGCCGAACAGCCAGGGAACGAGCTGGAGATGGCCGCTCGATGACACCGGCAGGAACTCGGTGAGCCCTTGCACGATGCCAAGAACCACCGCCCGAAAAATGGACATGGAAAGGAGTGTGGTTTACTCAGGCGCCGCTGAGCGTGATGTCGCCGACGAC
>JBDNHG010000291.1:0-4307 GCA_041688925.1 Acidimicrobiales bacterium
ACGTTAGCCGCTCTACCGGCTCATCGCCATCGAGTATCGCTGCCACCCGGTCAAAGGCCATGTCGCCGTCGTCGGCGTTACGCACCGCCGGCACATACTCGAAGTGGCCGCCACCATCGGGAGCTTGCAAAAGCATGGTGACCGCGAACGACGAGTTGTCGAAGTGCCAGCCGAGTTCCATACCCGCCGCTGCGAAGTGCACGTTTATCGACGACAGATCATCGGCATACGGAAAGATTTGATCGATGCCGAGTACGCCACACAAGAACGACCGGAACTCGGCGCTGTCGTAGATTTCACGCAGCGGCGACTCTGCTGGAATCTCGTCGTCGGCGATGAGTCCTTTGCTGCTGACGATTTGTTGGTTGTATGCATGGTCGGTGTCGAGCGACGGGTCGGCAGGGGTGAGATACACGTTGTGGGTCTTGTCGGTGTAGAACGCGTCTGCCTCGTGCGGCGCTGCTGCATCGACGACCTCGGCGATGGTTGCGATGTCGCTGAAGCCCGACAGCACAAGTGCCCCGTCGCGATCGAGTCGACTGCGACAGTCGGCGATGTAGTCGGCATCGGCAATTGGATGACGATCGGTGTTCACATGCTTGGTGGTCATCGGGGTCTCCTTGGAGGGGATGCATAGTCGGCGAGCGGACCGATGGTCATGTCGATCAGAGGGACGCCGGGTCGATAGGCGAGGTGATGGTGAGTCGGCGCGCTCAGGATGGTGGCGTGGCCGGCAGAACCTGGTGTCAGGCGTCCGATGTCGCTGCGTTGCAGCGATGCCGCCCCGGCGATGGTCGCCGCTTGCACGGCTTCGTCGATTGTCATGAACATGTCGCGAACTGCAATGGCGATGCAGAACGACATCGACGTGGTGTAGCTCGAACCGGGGTTGCAGTTCGAAGCGATCGCCACCGTTGCGCCGGCGTCGATCAGCCGGCGAGCATCGGGGTAGGGCTGGCGCGTCGAGAAGTCTGCTGCCGGCAGAAAGGTTGCGACGGTTTCGCTGCCGGCGAGTGCGTCGACGTCGGCATCGCTGAGATAGGTGCAATGGTCGACCGAGGAGCACCCGCACTCGACAGCGAGTTGCACGCCAGGACCGTGGCCGAGCTGGTTGCCGTGCAAACGAAGCCCGAGTCCGCGCGCTCGACCGGCTTCGAGCACAGCGCGGCACTGGTCGGCGTCGAACGCGCCAGTTTCGCAGAAAGCATCGATCCATCGTGCGCTCGGCGCTGCGGCGTCGAGCATGTCGGTGCAGACCAGGTCGATGTAGTCGTCGGCGCGGTTCTCGAACTCAGCCGGCAAAAGATGTGCGCCAAGGAAGGTCGTCTCTGCGGTGTGGGCGCTCGCTATCTCGATCGACCGGGCTTCATCGGCGACATTCAGGCCATAACCAGACTTGATTTCGATCGTCGTGGTTCCTGCCCGGTGGGCTTCGCCGAGGCGGGCCCGCACCAGCCGGTCGAGAACTTCGGTCGAGGCGTTTCGAGTTGCCTCGGTCGTGGTGCGGATGCCCCCACCGTCATACGGCTGGCCCGCCATGCGGGCGGTGAACTCGGCGGCCCGGTCGCCGGCGAAGACCAGATGTGTGTGTGAGTCGACGAACCCGGGCAACACGCACGAACCGGCGGCGTCGATTTGTTCGTCGGCGACAGCTCCGGCAGCGCCGACGTATTCGACGCGGTCGTCGACGATCACCACAGACGCGTTCTCGATGATGCCCAACGGCCCTGCGCCCAGCTCGGGGTCGTTGGTGATGAGCGAACCAATGTTGTCGATCACCAATGAACGCCGTGGGTTGGTCTCGCTCATGACGTCATCAGCTCCTTGATCGTGGCGTCGAGTTCGGCTGCGACATCGAGGTGCACGTGGGCGTGGTCGTCGACGATGCGGCGGCCGGCCACGTACACGCTGGCCACATCACTTGCCGAGGCTGCAAATACGGCCGTCCCAGGCCCTTGAGCATCAGCGCTTCCGGCAGTGCGTACCGAGTTGAGGTCGATGGTGACCAGGTCGGCTTGGTTGCCGATTGCGATAACGCCGGCGTCGGCCCAGCCCAGGCTGCGATGGCCGATGACCGTGGCCATGGCCAACAGGTCACTGGCCGAATGGCTACCGCGTTGGCCGCTGCGAAGACGCTCGTGCAACTCGAGAGCCCGGGCTTCCTCGAACATGTCGATTGCCGCATGTGAGTCGGACCCCAAGGCCAGGGGAATCTGTGCAGCCGCAAGCTCACTGGTTGGTCCAATGCCATCGCCCAGGTCTCGTTCGGTGGTGGGGCACATCGCGACCGTAGAACCAGTTGTGGCCAGGCCGGCGATGTCGGCTGCGTTGAGATGGGTGGCGTGCACTGCGGTGAACCGTTCGGACAGCAGTCCGGCGTCGGCGACAACCTGTGTGGGTGACACGCCATGGAAGGCGACACACGCTGTGTTCTCGAGCGGCTGCTCAGAGATGTGGGCGTGCACCGGGGCTTGGTTCGCTGCCGCCCACTCGGCAACAGCTCGGATCTGATCGGGAGCTACCGCTCGCACCGAATGAACCGCCACTCCGATCTGGTGGGTCTCGCTCGGCTTCAGTTGGCCGACCCGATCGATCCACCGCTCGATGGTCGCGTCGCTGAATCGGCGCTGCGTGCCTTGCGCGGGGGAGTAGCCGTGCCCATCGAGGCCGCCGTGGAGGTAGAGCGTGTCGAGCAGTGTGATGCGGATGCCGACTGCGTCAGCTGCGCCGAGCAGGGCCGTGCCCATTTCATTTGGGTCGTCATATGGCGTGCCGTCGGCCTGATGGTGCAGGTAGTGGAACTCACCCACGCAAGTGATTCCGGCCAGCGCCATTTCGCCGAACACCGCTCGCGCCAGGCGGAAGTAGCTGTCGGGCTCGAGTCGGGCGGCTGCGTGGTACATCAGATCACGCCACGTCCAGAACGTTCCCCGGTCGGCCTGGGTTCGCGAACGAAGCGCTCGGTGGAACGCATGGCTGTGGGCGTTCGCAAGGCCGGGGAGCGTGAGGCCATCCAGTCGCGTTGCCGTGCCTGGTGACTCGCCGGGCAAGATTGATGAAAAGCGGCCGGCGCTGATCTCGATGAGCACATTGGCTTGGGTCGAACCGTCGATCACGGCGCGTTCACACCACACCGTCGTCGGCTCTTGGGTCACGAGCCGACCCGTTCGACGAACTCGGTGATTCGTTCGACAAATGCGGCTCGGTGATGGGTGTTGTATTCATCCCATGTGGCAAGCGTTGCCGGATTGGTGACCTTGTCGATGAACAGTTGTCCGTCGAGGTGATCACACTCGTGTTGCCAGGTGCCTGCGGTCAGCCCCCGTTTGATCTCGTCGTGGTCGACGCCGTCACGATCGCGGTACTGCACCCGGATGTTGACATGGCGCAACACGTTCCCGCGCAGCGGCACCGACAGACAGCCCTCGTTGATGTCGACCATCTCGTCGTCGAGCGTGGTGATGACCGGGTTGATGGCGACGGTCAGCGGGATGCGTGGCTTGTAGGGGTAACGAGGATTGTCGCCGACTTCCATCACCGCGATGCGCAATGGCACGTCGATCTGCGTGGCTGCGAGCCCGGCGCCGTTGGCGTGGTGCATCGTGTCGATCAGGTCGTCGATCAGGGACTGTACGCGGGGCGACACAATCTCGTCGACGTCGACCGCATCCGCGACGATGCGCAGGGTGGGGTGGCCGATGGACAGGATTGGTCGAACAGTCATGACGCACCCACGAGGCCACTGGTGCGAGTCCACAACAGTGGGAACAGCTCGTGATCCATCGAGACGCCGGCGGCGAGTTCTTCGGCGAGACCGTCAAAGGGCGGCGACGTCGTCCAGCGACGCGGTGCGTGCACCATGTCGTCGCCGAGGAATCGCACCGACAACACGCGCCGTCGGTTTGGCCCCGAGACCCCGCCTGATCCGTGCGCAGTCAACATGTTGAAGAACACGGCATCGCCAGGCTCGAGTTCCCAGCCGATCACGGGCCATTGATTGGGGTCAGCACCAAAGTCGGGAAGCTCGGCGAGCGAGCCATAGGGAAACCATTTGGCCTGATCATCGAGAAATGTGCGGGGCATGTACCAGGGTCCGCGGTGGCTGCCGGCGATGAACTCGAGCGTGGCCGAACGATCGACCGGGTCGACGGGGAACCACATGCTGGCGTTCTGCGCGCCGTCGACGTTGTAATACGGCTGATCTTGATGCCACGGTGTGCGCTGCTTGGTGCCGGGCTCTTTGACCAACACATGGTCGTGGTAGAGGCGAACCGCATCGGAGCCGGTCAGGTGTGCAGCGATCTCGG
>JBDNHG010000292.1:0-3649 GCA_041688925.1 Acidimicrobiales bacterium
CCGGCCTAGAGGACTGCGGACGTTGTCGTCCCCCCGAAGGATCTCGGTCGCTGCTATGGCCTGCGCTGGAGTCCAAACCTGCAGGGCGAACAACGGATCACCGACGAGAGGACAGTCGAATGCTTCACCCCAGGATCTCTTAAGTTCGGCCAAGTCGTCTAAATGCCAGGAAGGAGCCTGCCAAGTCGAACCTCGCATCCATGCTGGGGTAGCGCCGGTGCTTCGAAGCTCACCTGCTGCCAATCGCCGGACGATGACAGCGATAACTTCGGGATCCACCTTTGCCGATTCTAGAAATAGTCTCGCTTGCGCGATCTTTGCGCGCTCGTTTCGCGCGACTGATTGAGGCTCTAAAACGCTAGAAGAATTAGAAGGAATTCCTTCTAATTCTTGACCTAATGAGATTTGCGCGACTTGAGTTTTGCGCAAAGTCGCGCATGAAGCGCGCCGTTCGGTGTCGTCAATCGCGCAACAGTCGCGTGTAGAGATAGCAGCAGCAACTTTGGCCTGCGTAAGGCGTTCGAACAGACGAGTCTCCAGCGCCAATGCGGTTTCGGTCTGTCCGGCTTCGGCAGCAGCGGCACACGCGTTCTGAATGGCGTTGAGCCACTGATCGTTGATTGGCGAGCCCTGGGCGGCCGCAGGGATGTCGCCCGCTTGTAACTCCTCAGGAGCCCCTTCACCTCGGTGACCGACCAACAGGTGGAGGCGAGGGCGAGCCGCGCCAGTGATAACGGCGGCATTGAGAGTAAGTGGAGCAGTACTGACGACCTCGCCGCTTGCGACGCGCCGAGATAGGTAGCGTTGAACTGTGCCTCTGGACACGCCCCACATGTCAGCCAGTTCGGCACGCGTGAGGGGCACGACGACCTCTTGGTTGTCAGCACCGTATTCGCGACAGAGCCTCGCCAGCCGGTCCCGTTTCGAGGCTGAGTTCTCACGGGTGATCGTCATGCAACGTCCTGCAGACGCCACATTTCGCGTTGAGGCTTTATGGCCTCCCGTTGCAACGCGACAAAACTGCATCGAGTTCCACGACTATGTCGCGTCGCGATGCTAGGATTCAGGTACTCGATATCAGACGTTGTTTCCCAGAAATGGGGACTCCGACGAGAGGTTCTCATTATTCGACCTTTGGGTGTGTGAATCTGTTGTTGGTTAGACGGTGGTGATTTCGAGTTCCTCCTTCGCTAGGCCGGCTAAGACTGATGCGATGGAGTTTTGTTTCGAGATTGAGCCGGTTCAGCGCCAACTGAGCCGGCTCGGTCCCGTTCTCTATGTGCCGTGTGACAGACGTTTGGGCACCTAGAGCAGGTGGGAACTACACCAATGTAAGTTGATGGCGTGATAGTGAACGTGGATGCGACGCGACACGCAACGCGACGACTTCGTGCGCAGTCCTCGTCATCCGGTACCATGTGGGAGACCGGCAACAGGACACGAAGTCGGCGACGTCGCGTTGCAGCGAGTACTATTTGAGGTATGGCAACGGACTGGATGGAGACGGCCGAAGTAGCCGAGGTCCTTAACGTGAGTTCCGCCGCCGTCCGAAAGCGGATTAAAAGGGACGAAAAAGCGCTTGTTGCAGCCGGAATGGTCCGCAAAGTGGACGCGCCCGACGACGATGGGGGACACCGCCGTTGGCAGATACAGCGGTCGTTGGTCCAGGGATGGCGCTCCAACGACGCGACGCCTGAGCCGGCGAAGCGGGACGAGGTGTGGCGATTGCGCGAGGAACTCGAGCTAAGCGGGGTCGAATCCATCCACCACGCCATCGCTGCAAAGCATGCGACCGACGAGCTCCATCGGCAGCAGATCGAGACACTTGAGTCGGAGATAAGGACGCTACGGTCGCAGCTCGGCGCTGCATACGAGCAGGTTGAGACGCTCGGCACGACAGTCGCAGCATTGACGCGTCGGGCAGCTACGACTGATTGAACGCCACTATCGAGCAGGGTGGTCTGAGCTGTGCCGGGTGGTGTCAGCATCGTGCAGTTCGCCTTTCTCCGCATTTCTCGCGAACCAGCGGTTCGACTCCATGGCGTGTTTCGCCGACCGAGTTGCGGATGTATCGAAGATTCTGAATCGGGCGGTTGCTGCTTATCGAGGCCCTCACTAAAGAAAGGGCCACCCCTGATGTCCTCGTGTTGCATAGCGGTCCAGATTTCTTCGACGCGAGAGGCTCAGCATCAAAGCTTTTCTCTGACATATGCAACACGGGCCCGGCGGGGGTGGCCCTTTCTTTAGGTATATGGCTTTTTCTGTCGCTGCTCCCGCCGACGTCGATACGGACGCTTTGACCCGTGCCGCGGTAGCTGAATTGGTTGCGTTGACGCAGGCACGACCTGAGCTGGCGCCGACCGATCAGCGCCGCCACATGGTTCGGTGGGTCAACGCCCACCTCGACCGTGCCGACCTCGACGTCATCGAGAAACGGACAGCGATCGCTGCCGTCGTGATGGGGCAGTGCTTTCGCTCAACCAAACTGCTCGACCTCTGGATGAGCTACCCGGCAGCGACCAACCTGTCGGTGCTCGGCACCGATGAAGCCCGCCTCGAACACGGCGACGGCCGCATCGAAACACTGCCACGCATTGTTGAGTCCAACGAAGAGTTACGCCGCAACATCATCGAACTCGCCACCGCCGCTGGCAGCCACGCCGGTGAGATCTGGGACCCGGCGCGACCCGAGTTCGAAATAATTATGGGTGACGGCACCCGGGTAACCGCCATCGACTGGGTCAGCCAGAAACCATTCGTCACCTTGCGCCGCCCCACCTACGCGGCGGTAACCCTCGGCGACCTTGTCGCTAACCAGACCATGACCCCACAGTGCGCGAGGTTTCTCGCCGCAGCGGTGCGGGCTCGCCTGCGGATCCTGATATCGGGGTCAATGAACAGCGGCAAGACCGTGCTGCTGAGGGCCCTCTCAGCGGCCTTACCAAAAACCGATGCGGTCATGGTCGCCGAATCACAACCCGAACTGCGCCTCGAGTTCGCCGACGTGTATCCCGACTTCGTTGTCTCACTCGCAGCCCGGCGGTCGCGCAGCAACGAACGCTACGACGTATCGGTGCGCTCACTCGTCGAGCGGATCCAGCGAATGACCCCATCAGTAGTGATCCTGGGCGAGGTCCGTGGCGATGAATCCGTGGCCCTGGCCGCCGCGTTAGGCCAGGGATACGCCGTCATGTCCACCATCCACGCCGACTCCGCAGTCGGCGCAGTCGAGAACGCTGCCATGTACTACGAAGAAGCCACCGGTACCACTCGCGACGCGGCACTCGCCCGCCTCGCCAGGGGAGTGGACCTTGCAGTATTCATGGGACGCGATGAGAAGAACGGGCGCATTGTCGCTGAGGTCGCGGCGATCAACGGCCTGACCGAAGCTGGCGATGTCGATGTCAATATGTTGTTCAGCTATGAACCAGAAGGACTTGTCCGCACTCCTGTGCCGGTCCCGACGCCCTGGAAACGTCGACTAAGAGTGGTGGGCTATGACCCGAAATGAGAAACCACTCAGGGGATTTGAGCCAATCCTCTGGTCCACGTTCGGTGACGACAACTACGGTTGCGTCATGAGGGCGATAAATGGCCGGCGAAACCAAACGAGACACACAGTCCGCCAACCACCGCGCCGCCTGAGGAA
>JBDNHG010000293.1:0-4709 GCA_041688925.1 Acidimicrobiales bacterium
ATGTCGCCGGCGATGATCTGTGCCTTGAATGCTTCGAGGTCAGCGGTGATGTCGTCGACATAGCCACCGGTGGTCGAGTAGCCAACGCCGTCGACGCTCAGGTCATACACCTGGATGCCAGGTGTGAAGTTGCCCTCGGCTTGCGCCTTGAGGATCTCGAATACGGCGGTGTCGACACGCTTGATCATCGAGGTCAACACGTACTCTTGCAAGCTGGCGTCAACCGTTCCGATGGTGTCGTACTGGTCAGAGTCAACGCCGATGCCCCAAACCTTGGTGCCGTTGTCTTCGCTGTATTCCTTAGCAGCAGCGAACATGCCGTTACCAGCACCGCCAGCGGCGTGGTAGATGATGTCGGCGCCATCTTCGTACATCGTGGTGGCGATGACCTTGGCCTGGTCGGGCTGGTTGAAGCCGTCGAAGTCAGGTGCGTCGGTGATGTAGGTAGCGATGACCTCGATGTCAGGGTTCACGGCAAGTGCACCCTGGCGGAAGCCGGCTTCGAACTTTTCGATGAGACCGAAGCAGCACACGCCGCCGATGAAGCCGATCTTGCCGGTTTCGCTCTTGAGCGCAGCAGCGGCGCCGACCAGGAATGAACCCTGTTCTTCAGCGAAGGTTAGGCCAGCAACGTTTGGTGCAACAGGCTCGCCGGTATCGAAGTTCATCATGGCGTCGTCGACGACGGCGAAGTTGACGTCGGGGTTGGCGAGGGCGCCGTCAGCAGCATCACCTGCGTACAAGAAACCTACGGCGATCACAAAGTCGTTGGCCTCAGCAGCGAGCTGTAGCAGTTCGGCACGGTTTGAACCATCGTCGTTTGGTGAAGCGTCGGTGATTGCCCAGCCGAGTTCGGTTTCGGCACGTGAAAGGCCTGCATATGCCGAGTCGTTGAACGACAGGTCGCCACGGCCACCAGTGTCGTAGACCAGGCCTACGTCGGTAGCGCCGGGAGCGTCGTCCATGGCGTCTTCGTCTTCGTCCATGGCGCCTTCGGCTTCGTCAGTGGCGTCGTCGTCCATGGCTTCGTCGTCCGCGGAGTGGTCGTCGTCCTCCATGGCTTCTTCGGCGTCGTCTACGGCGTCGTCGACAGCATCTGTGGCGTCTTCGACGGCTTCTTCGGTGTCGTCGATGGCTTCTTCAGCCTGGTCGGCGGCATCGTCAGCAGCATCTTGGGTCGACTCGACAACGTCGGTCGAATCTGAGCCGCAGGCAGCGGCAAAAAGGCTGAATACTGCGAGCATCGCCAGCAGCATGCGGATTGATTTCTTCATTGTGACTCCTTAACGTCAACTGATGACCGGAAGGGGGTAATCCGGTCAACAATGGCTCCCCTCCAGGAGCCCACAGGCGCAAACCTAGCCCAGCAAACATCCCTCGCGGCGGTCGCCCTGCTTACATGATCAGAAACAACAAGCCACTCTGGGCAGTCGTTGCAACTTTGGTCACATAAGCCACGCCGAAGAAGGCGTGGGCTCTGTCGAACTGCCGCAAAAACGGCACGCTCGCAGCGAATTCAGACTCAGGGCAGTGAGACCGAAACAGCGGTGTCTGTAGTAGCGCGTCGTGGGCCAGGCGCGAGTCAGATGACAGCGTGAATATGCCACGTTCTGGCGCGCCAGATTCGAGCGCTTTCCGCTCGAACACGCTGGCTACCGGCACGTTGCTAGCGATGCTGCGGCTGTTGCGGCAGCCGGAATCGTAGGATGTGGTTTCGCCACGCTCGAGGGAATCGCCGGTGCAGCTGCCTTTACCGCTCATGAAGAATGTCGTGTTGATTGGCGGCGGCCACTCGCATGCGCTGGTGCTGCGCAAATGGGCGATGAAGCCGCTGGCCGGAGCGAGGCTCACGGTGATCAACCCTTCCGCGACCGCGCCGTACACCGGGATGTTGCCCGGCTTTGTGGCAGGCCACTATGAGCGCGACGAGCTCGACATCGATCTGGTCCGACTCGCGCGATTCGCCGACGCACGTTTGGTGATCGGCGCTGTGAGCCATGTTGACCGTCAGGCCCGAACGATCGAGGTGCCTGGCCGACCGCCGATTCCCTACGACGTCTGTTCGATCGATATCGGCATCACGTCAGCCATGCCCGACATACCTGGTTTTGCTTTGCATGCGGTGGCGGCGAAGCCACTCGATCATTTCGCTTCATGTTGGGCTGAGTTCGTCGAAGCGAATCGGGCAACGGCGCCATCGATCGTCGTCATCGGCGGCGGTGTGGGCGGTTGTGAGCTTGGGCTCGCGATGCGCCATCGCCTGCGCAAAACAGGCGCGCACCCCAACGTGACAATCGTTGATGCCTCGACGATCCTGTCCGAGCTCGGCGAGCGCGCCCAAGCCGAGATCCGGTCGAAGCTGGCCCAGGCCGAGATCGTGATCTCCGAACATCGCCAGGTCGTCGAGGTCACCGCTGACTCGGTGCGTTTCGAAGATGGTGTGTCGATCGCTGCCGACCTCGTCGTCGGGGCCGCGGGTGCGCGGCCGCATCCATGGCTGGCGGGCATAGGCCTCGAGGTCGCCGACGGCTTCATCACCATCGACAAGACGCTGCGTTCGGTCAGCGATCCGCTCGTCTTCGCCACCGGCGACTGCGCCAACATGGCGTATGCGCCGCGGCCCAAAGCCGGCGTCTTCGCGGTTCGCCAGGCCCCCGTGCTGTTCCAGAACCTGCAAGCAACGCTGAGCGACTCGAAGTTCGAGACCTATGAACCACAAGACGACTATCTCAAGCTGATCTCGTTGGGCGAGAAATGGGCGGCCGCCGACAAGTTCAAACGGTTCGTGCAGGGCAAGCTGCTGTGGATCCTCAAAGACAAAATCGACCGGGCGTTCATGAACAAGCTCGAAGACCTGCCAGAGATGGCGGCGGTCGAGGTTCCCCGAAACTCAGTTTCGGGACTCAAGGCCGCCATCGAAGACGATCCCCCCTTGTGTGGTGGGTGCGGGGCAAAGGTCGGCGCCGACATTCTGGCCGGTCCGCTGTCGCGGCTTCCGCAATCCGACCGCACTGACATCGTCCGTCTCCCGGGTGACGATGCGGCGTTGCTCGAATTCGGCGCCACGAAGCAGGTCATCACCACTGACACGCTTCGCACGTTCACGCCCGACCCGTTTCGTATGGCAAAGATCGCGGCGCTTCACGCCATGGGCGACATCTGGGCCATGGGGGCCAGCCCCCAGGCGGTGTTGGTCACCGTGACCCTGCCGCAGCTCAGTCGCTCGCTCCAGGCTGAATGGCTCGACGAGATCATGGCAGGGGCATCTTGGGTATTGGGGCCGACAGGAGCCGAAATTGTCGGCGGACACACGAGCATGGGAGCGGAACTGTCGCTCGGCTTCTCGATAACCGGGCTACTCGATTCGCCGGCGATCACCCTGGCCGGAGCAACAGCGGGCCAACAACTCATCCTGACTCGGCCGCTCGGATCAGGTTTGCTGTTCGCCGGTGAGATGCAACGTCTTGCGTCAGGACGCGACATCGAGACGCTGCTGGCCACACTCGAAGCTCCACAAGGCGAGGCGGCAGCGATTCTTGCTGCCAGCGGTGCGACCGCAATGACTGATGTGACGGGGTTCGGGCTCGCTGGTCACCTGCTTGGCATGTTGCGAGAGTCGCATGCTGCAGCCGAACTCGAACTCGATGCGATCCCGGTCTTTGACGGTGCACGCGAACTCGTGGTGTCAGGGCTTCGGTCGCATCTGCATGCAGCCAACCAGGCCGGTGTCCCGATCGTCAGCAGCGGCAATGATCCGCGCCTGGCGATCCTTTTCGATCCGCAGACCGCCGGCGGATTCCTGGCGGCGGTGCCGGCCGAGAGCTGCGAGGCGACCCTTGCCGATCTCGAAGGCGCCGGGTTCCCCAGCACGCGCATTGGTTTGATCACCGCGGGTGAGCCCCGCATCTCGGTGGTCTGACCCCTACTGATCTGAGTACTACGAGGCGACGCCGACGTCAGTCTTGACGGCCACCGGGGCCCCAGATGTAGTTGTCGTAGTAGTTGCCGAGTCGTGTCTCGATTGCATCGACCGAATCATCGGTTTGGGTGTGTGCCTTCAAGATGGCAGCACCCGATGGTGCGGTGTCGCCGACGGGCCAGGTGTCGGTGTCCCACAGGGAGCCACGTCGAAGCGCGGCGCCACATTGGATGTAGCACTCCTCGACTGTGACGACCACTGCAGTTTTCGCCACCCGGCCATCGATCGCGCATGCCTCGAGAACCGCAGGGTCTTGCACCAGTTCGGCCGAGCCACAGATGCGCAGCGTCTCGAGCACACCGGGCACGAGAAGCACGAGCCCGATATTTGGCGACTTCAACAGATTGCCAAATGAATCGAGTCGGTTATTTCCGGTCAGGTCACCCCATGCGATGTGGTGTTGGTCGAGGACCCGCACGAAACCGGGGGGTCCGCCGCGAGGTGATGCATCGGCCCGAGTGGGTGTGCTGGTCGAAATCACCATGAAAGGCGCGTGCGTAATGAAATGGGCCGCACCTTCGTCGATCAGGGTCACGACCTTGTCGAGGGCGACCTGCATTGGCTCGCGGTACACACTGCGAAGCTGGGACTGATCAGTAATAGCGGTGTCGTAGGGCATGGGCTTCTCCTGTGGCGCCGGTTTCTGGCAAGAACTTAGGCGTATTTCACCCGCCAGTGTTTGACCGCATCCCCAACGCAAATTAGGAGCGCTACCCGCGATAGTCGCGAG
>JBDNHG010000294.1:0-3923 GCA_041688925.1 Acidimicrobiales bacterium
GCGAAAACCATCCGCACCGCCTGATCCTTCTGCTCGGGCGAATACCGCCGACGCGTCGGCTTAGGTTCCATATCAACACTCATCACTCATCAACTTTCAAAGCCAACGAGCCTGCGCAAAACCCAGGGTGATTCAGAGTTCGAGGTGGGGTTGCTTGGTTTTGAGGTGCCCGAACAGTGACTCGATCCAGGCTTGGTCGGTGGTGGTGCCGGGTCGGCCGTAGTGGGTTGCGAGCCATGCCAGGGCCATGACTCGCGGGTTGAGCCCGATGTCATCTGTGGCCCGTTGTCAGACATGACCAACAACACCGGAGTTTCCTCTGAGTCGGGGTCCCACGCGACGCCGTCGGGGTTGTGTTCATCAATGACATCCTGGAGGGCTTCGGCTCGTAGTGCTCGGGCGAACACGGCTTGGACTTCGGTTGAGATTTCATCAGCCGAGGTGATGTCGACAATCCATTTCTTGGAGATCACATCTAAGACCACCGTGGTCACTGCACCGGCCTTAGTCCCATGGGTGGTGTCATAAATCCAGATCCGGTTCGGGGGCACATCAGAACATCAACCAAAGTCTGGGCAGACCCCAACCCGCTACAAGATCGACCCAGCCCATCCAGCAGCGATGCGCAAGACCACCTCAGCCAAGCAACCAACAAATGGCGTCGCAAAGCGCTCCAAGCCACGAGACCGCCCCACACCAATCTACCAAAGCCGCCTGAAACACGAAAACGACTTAACCACAGTTGGAAACTCATCCCGGGGTGGGGTGGCGCAGTGCGGCCCGCTTAGTTGTTGAGTGCCTCGGCAAGAGTGTTCCAGCCCAAGGTGGCGCACTTGATCCGCACAGGAAATTTGACCACACCTTTGAGTGCTTCGAGATCGCCAAGGTCGACGTCGGGTGGTTCTGGCAGTACGCCTGAATCGTCGTCTTCGAACTCGCACTCGTGGATCGACATCATGGACTTGAAGGCTGCGGTCAATTCTTCGACCTGGGCCAGTGTCTTACCCTTGATGCCAGCTGACATCATCGAGGCTGACGCTTGGCTGATCGAGCAGCCTTGACCGCTGATTGCCACATCGCTTATGACACCGTCATGTATCTGGACATATACCTGAACCTCGTCGCCGCACAGAGGGTTGAAACCCTCGGCATGTTTCGCCGGGGGAGTCTCAAGCTCGCCGCGATTACGCGGGCTGCGGTAGTGGTCGATGACGATTTCTTTGTAGAGATCCTCAAGCCCTGACATGGGTCTCTCCTTTAGAACGAGAACAGATCTGACGCGTCGTCGAGTGCCTCGACAAGTCGGTCGACGTCAGATTCATTGTTGTAGATATACAGCGAAGCTCGAGCGGTCGCACCCACCCCGAGCTCTTTCATAAGTGGCTTCGCACAGTGATGACCAGCCCGAACGTTGATGCCATGTTCGTCGAGTACCTGCGACAGGTCATGCGGGTGCACATCTTTGTAGGCGAATGAGAACACGCCGCCACGTTGCGCTGGCTCGGATGGGCCGTGGATGATGACGTCGTCGCCGTGGCGCTCTTTCATCGAGCGCATGAAGTAGGCACTGAGTTCGACTTCGTGGCGACGGACATTGTCCATGCCAATGGCAGTCAAGTAGTCAACTGCGGCACCGAGCCCGACGATCTCGGCGATTGGGGGTGTGCCAGCCTCGAACTTGAGAGGGACATCGGCAGTGGTGAACCCGTCGATGGTGACATTGGCAATCATGCCGCCACCACCAAGGAACGGCGGCATCGCTTCGAGAATCTCTTTGCGAGCCCACAGCACGCCGATGCCCGTTGGCCCACACATCTTGTGGCCGCTGAACACAGCGAAGTCAATGTCGAGTTCGGCGACATTGGTCGGCACATGCGGTATCAGCTGACACGCATCAACAGCACACAGCGCACCAACAGCATGGGCTGCCTTGGCAATACGCTCAACCGGCACAAGGGCACCAGTCACGTTGCCCATAGCGGTCACCGACACGAGCTTCGCGCCTTCGAGCAGCTCATCGAGATTGGACAGATCGAGCAGCCCGTCATCGCCAACACCGATAAAACGCAGCTCGATGCCTCGCTCGGCAACAAGCATGTGCCACGGCACGATATTGGCGTGATGTTCAATCAAGCTGAGAACGACGACGTCGCCCTTGTTCAGATTCGCACGACCCCATGATGCAGCGATCAGGTTCAGCCCTTCGGTGGCGTTCTTGGTGAAGATCACCTCGTCGCTGTCGGGTGCGCCAATAAATCGTGCAACCTTCTTGCGAGCGCCTTCCATGGCCCGCGACGCCTTGTCGCTAAGGAAGTACGCACCACGATGCACGTTCGCATTAGTGCTCTCGTAGAAGTCACGCATGCTGTCAAGCACCTGCACCGGCTTCTGAGATGTGCTTGCGGAATCGAAGTACACAAGGGGGCGATCGTTGATCGGCTTATTCAGAATAGGAAAGTCACCCTTGATCACCGCAACATCCAGAGTGGTTGATTCGCCCGAAGAGATACTCACCGGAAGGCCTCGTAACCATCTTCCTCGAGCTGTTGAGCGAGTTCCATACCACCACTGGCAACGATCTTGCCGTCGCTGCAGCCTTCGTTCAGGAATCGTTCAGCGAACTTTGCGTCCATGTCGAGCCGTTGCAGCCAACCCATGATTCGACGGCGGTCAGCCGGGTGTTGACGGACCCCGCTCGAAGTAATCCCCACGGGCTCCGCCAGATCTTCGGCCGATGCCCCACCTTGGCTCTTGAGAGCGACAACGACCTGCCTTTGAGCGGGGGAAAGGTCAAGGAGGGGTACGTGGAGAGCATCGATCACACTCTGAAGTCTACAGCCCGCGAGGCAATACGGTAGATAAACAAGTAATAACTTGCGCAACTTCACTACCCTGAGATTAGAATCGAAGGCACAGCGAGAAGAGACGATAACTCGATCGGCGATCACCAGGCACAGCATGGCGGGCGACGTTCTGGAGGCATACCCGAGCGCACAGCCCGCCATGCTCGGCGCGCTGTGACGTCATGACCGAGCCGGTCGTCTCCGCCGCATCCGGCTATTACCTAGATCCGACACATTGACAACAACAAGGAGCCCTTTCCCGTGAGTACTATCGAGGTCACAACCGCACCCGTAATCAACCTCACCGACAGCGCCGCGACCAAAGTCGCCGAGCTGATCGCCCAGGAAGGCGACGACCAGCTCGCCCTGCGCGTCGCCGTCAAGGCTGGCGGGTGTTCAGGGATGTCTTACGAAATCTTTTTCGACACCGACACCGACCCTGAGGACCATGAGGTCGTGTTCGGCACGGTCACGGTGAGAGTCGACCCAGCCAGCGCCCCCCACC
Organism: Acidimicrobiales bacterium; assembly: GCA_041688925.1. Taxonomy (GTDB): domain Bacteria; phylum Actinomycetota; class Acidimicrobiia; order Acidimicrobiales; family UBA10347; genus UBA10347. The sequence goes on from JBDNHG010000294.1 coordinate 3,349, forward strand.
TCGCCGGTGCCACCCTCGACTACAAGAACGGCCTCAAGGACGCCGGGTTCCATATCGAGAACCCCAACGCCCAGCGCGCCTGCGGCTGCGGGCAATCGTTCTCATGACACCTGACGCGCCACTAGCGGCGGTAGATCCCCTGCTCCGTGAGAACTGGGCTGATTTCAGCGAACGACTCGTCAAGATCCTCCGGCTATCCACGGTCCCGGTGGCTATCAGCTTCGCTGACAGCCCACCCCCGGGCGTCGACCGCTTCGACGCCCCGATGCCCTCCGCGACCGCGGATGGTCGCCAGGGGCGGGTTCCGGCTGGCTGCGTGTTCTGGATGCACGGAGCCAAGCGGGCGTTCGCCACGGTGCCCGAGGACCACGGCAACTGCAGTGTCGGCAGTGTCACCCATGGCCTGCTGGCGCCGAGCGAAGTGGTCGATCACAGCGACGTCGCCGAGTTGGTCGGCGCCGGGTGGGCCGGCCCCGACCTTCTCGAGCAGCTTCCCAAGGTGACGGGGCAGCCAGGATCGGTCGTCTACGCGCCGCTCCAGGACACCCCGGTCGAGCCTGACGTGGTGCTCTTGA
>JBDNHG010000295.1:0-2220 GCA_041688925.1 Acidimicrobiales bacterium
CGACGCCGACGTCGACGGATTGCACATTCGCACTCTGCTGCTCACCTACTTCTTTCGCCAGATGCGCGAGATGGTCGGACGAGGCCATGTCTACATCGCCCAGCCGCCGCTGTACTCGACAGAGATCGGCAAGAACAAGATCTATCTGCAAGACGAACGAGTCAAGGATCAGTTCCTGATCGACAACCCGAAACACAACAATGACTTCGCTCGACTCAAAGGTTTGGGCGAGATGGATGCATCAGAGTTGTGGGAGACCACGATTGATCCTGATCGGCGAGTCTTGTTGCAGGTGTCGGTCGATCAAGCGGTCTTGGCCGACGAGATCTTCTCCAAACTCATGGGCGAAGACGTCCAGAGCCGCAAGAACTTCATTCAGGCCAACGCCAAAGACGTCCGGTTCCTCGACATCTGAATGCTGTTGATTGCGCCGGTGTGCTGGCACCGGGCCTCCAGCTGCTTCCCGCCTTTTCCTGCCTTCCCTGACTGTCCTCCCTACGAACGAGCACGAGCTACAGCATGAGCGATACCACCAATAACGATCTCCCCGATAAGCCAGAAGGTCCTGGCGACGACGACAGCACTGTTCGGGTCAATGTCGAGCCCATCGAGATTCAGACCGAGATGGAGCAGTCGTTCCTCGACTATGCCATGTCGGTCATCGTGTCTCGGGCGCTGCCCGATGTGCGTGACGGTCTCAAGCCGGTGCACCGACGCATCATCTGGTCGATGTTCGACAGCGGCTTTCGGCCCGACCGATCGCATGTCAAATGCGCTCGCGTGGTCGGCGATGTCATGGGTAAGTACCACCCCCACGGAGACGGAGCGATCTACGACTCGCTGGTGCGCATGGGCCAAACGTTCTCGCTTCGCCATCCACTCATCGATCCGCACGGAAACTTTGGTTCGCCCAACGATCCGCCGGCCGCGATGCGCTACACCGAGTGTCGATTGTCGAACCTGGCCATGCGGCTCGTCGACGGTATCGACGAAGACACCGTCAACTATCTCGACAACTTCGACGGCTCCGAAGAAGAACCAGCGGTCTTGCCAGCGCGGTTCCCCAACCTGCTGGTCAACGGCAGCCAGGGCATTGCTGTTGGCATGGCAACAAACATTCCGCCGCACAATTTGGGCGAAGTCTGCGACGCCACGCTGCACCTGATCGAGAACCCAACTGCCACGGTCGAAGACCTGATGGAGTTCGTAAAGGCGCCCGACTTCCCAACGGGTGGTCTGATCCTGGGCGCACGCGGTATTCACGATGCCTACACCACTGGGCGCGGGTCGATCCGCATGCGCGCGGTTGCCGAGATCGACGAGAGTAAGAGCGGCACGCCGTGGATCGTCGTCACCGAGATTCCGTATCAGACCAGTGTCGAGGTCATCGAAGAAAAAGCCGCGGCCATGGTCAACAACGGAAAACTCGAGGGCATTCGCAAGATTCGTAACGAGTCGGCCAAAGGCAAAACCCGCCTGGTGTTCGAACTTCGCCGCGACGCGGTGCCCAAGGTCGTGCTGAACAATCTGTTCAAGTACACGCCGCTGCAAACGACGTTCAGCGTCAACATGGTGGCGCTCGACGACGGCGTGCCCCGCACCATGAACCTGTTGCAGATTTTGACCGCCTATGTCGCTCACCAGGTCGAGGTCATCACCCGCCGGTCGCAGTTCCGGTTAGACAAAGCACAAGCCCGAGCCCATGTCGTCGAGGGCTTCATACGAGCCATCGACATGATCGACGCGATCATCGCGCAGATCCGAGCATCTGAAAATCGCGGAGCAGCACTCGAGGCGCTGCAGGCCGATCCGTTCACGTTCTCTGAGATTCAGGCGACAAACATCCTCGACATGCCGCTTGGTCGGTTGACCCGACTTGGGCGTGCTCAGCTGCAAGAAGAACTCGACAAGTTGAAGCAGACGATCGCCGAACTCGAAGAGATCCTGAACAACGAGGGCCGGCTCCGCGAAGTCATCTCGACCGAACTCACCGAGGTCCGCGACGGCTACGCCAACGAGCGCCGCACCCAGCTCACCATCGACCCTGGTGAATTCGATATCGAAGACCTGATCGACGACGAAAAACTGATCTTCACGTTGACCGACGGCGGATACGTCAAGACAACACCCGCCGACGAGTTCCGCACCCAGGGTCGCGGTGGTCGCGGTGTACGCGGCGCCCAGCTCAAAGAGGGCGATCTGGTCGAGGTCATGCTGCAC
>JBDNHG010000296.1:0-3406 GCA_041688925.1 Acidimicrobiales bacterium
GACCCTGTGCTGCTCAACAAGGCGGTGCGAGATGCGATCAAGGTTGCGCTCGGCGACCAGTCCGCAGACTTTGCATTGGCCGAGCTGACTGAACCCGACTATCAAGCCGACGATCAGTACACCATCGCTCCGCTGGTCGACGCGGCGCAGACACCCCCGATGCTGACCGACCGTCGAGTCGTCGTTGGACACCACCTGGCACGCTTTTCGACCGGCGACACCGTCGAGCCCCTGGTCAACTATCTGACAAACCCGCTCGATACCACGCATCTGATCCTGGTGTGGAGCCGTGGGCCTGCCCTCAACCGTCGCACGGCGGGGCTGCCGAAGAAGCTCACGGAAACCCTCAAATCGCTGGGTGTGAGCATCACCAAGACCGATGTGAGCCAGCGAGAGTCGGGCGCCTGGATCGATCAGCAGCTCAGCGAATTGGGATTGTCGCTCGACAATCAGGCGCGACGACTGCTCGGCGAGCACCTGGGCGACAACGTCAACCGCCTCGTCGGCATCGCTCGAAGCCTGCTGTCGACACATGGGCCCGGAACCCGCCTGGGCGTTGACGAAATCGCTCCGTTTCTCGGAAGCGCAGGCGATGTCCCTCCGTGGGACCTGACCGATGCAATAGCCAACGGCGACATTCCAACATCGCTGCGAACCTGTCGCCGCATGGTGCACGGCGGCGAACGACATCCGCTGGCGATCCTGGCCAGTCTCACCAACCACTACGCCCGCATGGCATCGCTTGACGGTGCCCCGGTCAGCAACGAGCGCGATGCCGCGGCCTACCTCGGCGTCAAGGGCAGCACCTATCCGGTCAAGAAGGCATTGCAGCAGGCACGCAAGATGGGCCCGCCCAACGTAAAACGGGCGTGGGGTCTGCTCGCCGATGCTGACCTTGATCTGCGAGGCGCATCCGCGGCCGATGCCGAGCAGGTACTCGAGGTGCTCGTCGCACGGCTCGCACGCCTGGGGTGAGCCGAAAACGATAAATGTCCGATCCTGCGGGACCGGACACTTCCTGATATCGGTGCTCAACCTGTGGTTGAGCTCAATAGATCAGTTCGCTGCGTTGACAGTCTTTGTCAGACGTGACTTCTTGCGAGAAGCCGTGTTCTTGTGGATGATGCCTTTTGTGGCAGCCTTGTCGATGTGCTTGATCGCAATACGAAGATCTTCGGCACTTGTTTCAGTGCCGGCGCTGTCGAGCGCCTTCTTCGTAAAGGTGCGCATGCGTGAGCGCACACCCTTATTTGCTTCGGCGCGCTTTTCGTTCTGACGATTGCGCTTGATTGCTGACTTGATATTGGCCATGAAGGTGCACCTGTTGCCGTTTCGAACCTCGGAATACTAACGGCCCCAACTAGGCTTTACTCCCGTCGCTGCCGACTTTTCCGTGACTATGCAACAGATCAGTGTCAGACACCGGGTGTTCCACCAATAGGCTCGCGACTCCTATGAGTCTCGACAAGATCCGCAATATCGCGATCATTGCCCACATCGACCACGGCAAGTCGACGCTGGCCGACCGGCTGCTCGAACTGTGTGGCGCGGTCGATGCCCGCGATATGCGGGCGCAGTATCTCGACACGATGGACATCGAGCGCGAACGAGGCATCACCATCAAGCTGCAAAGTGTGCGGCTCGAATGGAAGGGCCACATAATCAATCTGATCGACACGCCCGGCCACGTCGACTTTGGTTATGAAGTCTCCCGATCGCTGGCCGCATGTGAAGGTGTGGTCCTGCTGGTCGACGCAGCACAGGGCATCGAGGCACAGACGCTGGCCACCGCGTATCTGGCGGTCGAAAACGATCTCGAGATCATCGGCGTGCTCAACAAGATTGACCTTCCCGCAGCCGATCCCGACAAATACGCGGCCGAAATCGAGCAAGTTCTCGGCCTGGCCGCCGAGGATCTTTTGCATTGCAGCGCCAAGACCGGCGTGGGCGTCGAGGCAATTCTCGATGCGATCATCGAGCGCATCCCGGCGCCGGTCGGCGACCCTGATGCCCCATTGCAGGCACTGATCTTCGACTCACACTTCGACCAGTACCGCGGCGTTGTCAGTTCGCTTCGCGTAATGAACGGCAAGATCGAAGCCACCCAGTCCGTTCGTTTCATGCAGGCCGGCAGCGTGCACCCGATCGACGAGATCGGCGTGCGCACACCTCTGAACAAGGCGGTCAAGGTCCTCGAGGCCGGCGAGGTCGGCTACCTCATTGCCGGAATCAAAGACGTTGGTGAGGCTCGCTCTGGTGAGACCGTGACCGACGCACGCAAGCCGGCAGAGCAGGTGCTCGACGGTTACCGCGAGCCCAAACCCATGGTCTTCTGCGGCTTGTATCCGATCGAAGGCGACGACTATTCAACGCTGCGCGAGTCGCTCGAGAAGTTGCAGCTCAACGATTCGAGCTTCACCTACGCGCCCGAAACATCCGGTGCCCTCGGCTTCGGCTTCCGCTGCGGCTACCTGGGCCTGCTGCACATGGAGATTGTCCGCGAACGCCTCGAACGCGAGTTCAACCTCAGCCTGATCGCCACTGCGCCGTCTGTTGAGTACATCGTCGACAAGACCAATGGCGAAGAAGTCACGATCGACAATCCCAGCGAGATGCCGTCGGGTGCCGAGATCGACGGAATCCGCGAACCATTCCTGAAGGCGACCATCATCTCGCCATCCGAATACACGGGCACGCTGATGGACCTCTGTCAGACCCGGCGAGGCGTCATGGAACGCCTCGACTATCTCTCACCCGAGCGCATCGAGATGGTCTATCGGCTGCCACTGGCCGAAGTAGTCATCGATTTCTTTGATCAGATGAAGAGCCGAACGCAGGGGTACGCCAGCCTCGATTACGAACCTGACGGTTACACCAAGGGTGATCTCGTCAAGGTCGATGTGTTGTTGCAGGGCGAAGCGGTCGATGCATTCAGCTCGATTGTGCACCGCGACAACGCCCAAGACTACGGCCGCCGCATGACCGAGAAGCTCAAAGAACTCATTCCGCGCCAGCAGTTCGACGTGCCCATCCAGGCGGCGATCGGCGGCAACATCATTGCCCGACAGACGGTCAAGGCCTATCGCAAAGACGTGACCGCCAAGCTCTACGGCGGCGACATCACTCGAAAGAACAAGTTGCTCCAGAAACAAAAAGAGGGCAAGAAGCGCATGAAGTCGATCGGCCGCGTCGACGTTCCCCAAGAAGCCTTCATCTCCGCCCTGAAACTGGATGACTAAGAGATTGCGCGAGTAGGCAGAGCGCGAAGCTCGAAAGCCGCGCAACTCGTGGGCCTGCCACAGGACTTGTCGACCTACTCGCTAGGCCCCTAAGTCGCTTTTGCCTTCTTGCTTCGCTGCGAAGGCCGCGTTGGCACGCAGCACTTTCTGGTCGGTACACCGACCTC
>JBDNHG010000297.1:0-2216 GCA_041688925.1 Acidimicrobiales bacterium
CGGCCATAACGGCATGCAGGCCGGGGATACGGCCATTGTTCGTCAACGACGTCTCGAGCAGCTGCTTAGAGGCTTCGGGGGCAGTTTCGACGGTGTGGTGTACGAATTCAGTCATGTCTGGTTCCTTCTGGTTCTTTGGTCTATCGAACATCCGTAGTGTTCGAAACCGAACGGTATCAAATAAGGACGAGTTTGCAACCGAAAGGTTCTAAATATTCGGCTAGGGACGTAGAGTGAGGGCATGGCAGTCTCTGAAACACCCACCGTTGGGCGGCCTCGGTCATTCGACGAGGACGCCGTACTCGACGCATTGATGGCGTTGTTCTGGCGAAAGGGTTACGCCCAAACGTCGATGACCGATGTCGTCGAAGCCAGTGGCGTACACAAGCCGAGCCTGTATCGCGTGTTCGGAACCAAGGACGAGATCTTCGCTGCGGTCCTGCGTCGGTACCTCGAGGCCCAGCTGTCCATGTTGAGCCAGCTCATCGAACAGTCCAGCCCCGGAACCGACGGCGTTCATGAGTTCCTCGACGGGTTCGCTGCAGCCGCGCTGGCTGACCCTGGCCGCAACGGTTGTTTGCTGGTAGTGGCTTCGAATGAACTCTCGGGAACGATGCCCGGCTACGAAGACTTCGCCGGCGCCTACCGCAGCGCACTACGTGAGCGGCTATCGGTCCTGCTCACCCGCAGCGTCGCCAACAACGAGCACGACGCCGCACTCGTCGAGCAACGATCCGAGCTGCTAGCCACCTTCCTCGCAGGCTTCCAGGTGGCGGTCCGCGCTGGAGCATCCGACGACGAGATCCACCGCATCGTCGACTCGATGCACACCATCATCGACACTTGGTAACCGTCGGCCTCACCCATCAGCTAGCTCATTGGACTGAGCCGGTCTACATGTTCAGCAAGCTCGCGGTGACCTTGTCGGCGAAGTCGCGTGGCCACTCGCCGTCGTAGTCCACGATCTGACCTGGGACCGTGATCTGCTCGACCGTCTGTAGCGCGGTGCGAAGCAGGTCGCGTTGCACGTCAGCCATGTTGGGCGGACCAAACGGGTTGCCCATTGGATAGTTCACGAACAACGAGCGTGGTGGACACACCAACTCGGTGAGATCACGCCCGGTCGAAACAAGAATGGTGGGAATGCCTGAAGCTTCGATGACTCGTGCGACCAGACCAACTGTCTGGTGGTCGAGCGGTCAAGCAGGTACCAGCAAGAAGAGATCGACGTCGTCGTCGTGCAGCTCTTCGGCCAAGGCAGGTGCCGCAACGTTGGTCACGTGTGAACGTTTGTAGATGCGCCCCATGAAACCGCTCCACAGCCGAGGCGCAATCGAACCAATGAATCCTTCGGCGTCGAGTTCGCGCAGCCGGTCGATCGGGAAGACCGTGTTCACGTCAGACGCTGCGTCGCTGGTGTCGTAGTAGCTGTCATTCACCGTGAAGTCGGGCGCAGCCGCGCTTGGGTCTACCTCATCGAGCCGGAAGTCGTTGCGGGCCTCGGCGTCCCAGACCGGCATCGAGCAGTGGGAGACACCGCCCGAGGTCAACATCGAGACCCGACACTCGCCGAGCGGTTTGGTGAGCGGCGTCAGCGCCCCAGGTTCATTCTCGGTCCACTGATAGGGCGGAAACCCTTGCGCCTTGTACCGCTGATTGAGTAGGTCGACATACCGAACAGGATCCATAGTCCGACCATAATCGGTCGATCGTCGACGGTCTTCACGCGGCTGAGGCCAGGCTCCGCGTCGGTTCAGAGCCTGGCCACATCAGCTGCGTACTACTGCGGTCGGGATCAGGCGGCGAATGCCACCTCGATCACGTCGGCAACGGTTACGGCGAAGTGCAACTCGACCGTCTCGAGCACGTGCTCGGGAATGTCTTCGGCATCCTCGCGATTACCTTCGGGCAAGATCACATGCGTGACGCCCGCACGGTGTGCAGCCAGTACCTTTTCTTTCACGCCACCGATCGGCAATACCCGTCCGTGCAGCGTGACCTCGCCGGTCATGGCGACATCGGTGCGCATTGTTTGATTGCGAAGCAGGCTGACGAAGGCGGTGGTCATGGTGACACCGGCCGACGGGCCGTCCTTGGGAATGCCACCTGCCGGGAAGTGCACGTGGAACCGCTGATCGAGGGGCCCCTCGATGCCGAGTTCAGCCGCGTGCGCTCGAAGATAGGACAGCACGATCTGGCCCGACTCTTTCATCACA
>JBDNHG010000298.1:0-6954 GCA_041688925.1 Acidimicrobiales bacterium
AGTCGCTCGGGACCAGGAATGTCGATGCTCAGCAGCTTGTCGAATGCCTGACCGGCCAAGACCTGGAGGACGTCTTGACGTTCATCGCGGCCGGCTTGGTCGAACTCGATGTATTGATCGCGAAGCAGGAAGTCGACCACGTTCGTGGCATCGAGCGGATCGTCGCGCCCGGCGACCGAGATCGGCCCGGTCAACTCGAGCATTCCTGCCAGGGCGTAGGGATCGATGGTGATCACCCCGTCGATAGTGAAGTCGGGGTTTTGTCGCCACTGCGGAGCCAGATCCTGCACAGCGGCCGCGATCATGGACAGATCAGCGGTTGACGTCAGGTTTTGGGGGAACTGCTCGGGGCCAGCGCTCAGATAGGCGAATGGGAAACCGTCGGGCTCGGTGAAGCTTGCGGTGCCGGTGCCGAACTCATCGCCGATCGAACCGGATTCGGCGAGGTTGAAGCGTCCGTCGGCTACCTCGAGCAGGCCATACGCCCCGACAAAGCCCCCGAACTCACGAGATTCGGCTGGTTGCACAAACAGCACCATGTAGCGGCGCTGGCCGTTGGTGCCGAGAATGCCAGGCAGAACTGCGGTCGCATGATTGGCCAGGTCGATATCGGCGGCCGTTGCGGCAAGTTCATCGTTGACCGAGTCAAGGCGCGACCCGAGTTGGGGCACAAGCCACGGCGTGTTCACCGAGCGGAGTGTGTCTTGCGCCACGATCAGGGTGCGGTTGGCGAGCGTCAGCTCTGCGTTGACCGACTCGACGAGCGCCAGATCGATGGCTCCGTTTTGGCCACGAATTTTCTCGACATCGGCTTGCACCACCGTGCGTGCTGCGGTGGTGGCCAACGCTGCGCCCTGATCGGCGGCGGTCTCGATCGCTCTGCTGTGCTGGGCGGCGATGGGGACAATGCGCGACGGCCAGGTGAGGGGCCCGCTGAGTCGGCCGCTCGCCTGTTCGAAGCTTTCCTGGGCTGCCTCGAGTTGCGACAGGGCCTGTGGTCGATCGCCTTGCTCGATGGCGGTCACGCCGTCTTCGGCCTGTTCGATACCGACCTCGACCTGGGCCCGCACCGTGAGCGCTGCGACAACCGCCAGCAGGCTGGCAATGAGTGCGTAGGCGGCGATCACCGCCGAGGCTCGTATGGCGACGCGGCGTTGTGACTGGGGCAGGCTGCGGAATCCGGTCACGACCACCGGCGCCAGGGCGGCAGCAGCCAGCAGCGACGCACTCAGCGCAAATTTCAGGTCTGGCAGATGCAGGGCTGCGTGGGTGCTCAACGCCGCAGAAAGACTTGCGCCGATTGCCCATGTGTCAGCGTCTAATCGGCGGCCCGAGGTGACGAACACCGCGACCACGACGGCGGCGACGCCGAAGATGCTGGCAGGTAGCTGAGCGGCAGAGAAGAACAAGGCGAGCACTGCTGAGGCCATGATCGCTTGGGCCCGGGCGAACTGGGCAACCCACGCCACCAATGCCGCAAAGACAAAGGTGATCACTACGTCGGCGGCGAGATTTCCGGTTGGCTGCTGGCCGGTCAGGATCGCTGCAACGCTAGATGCGATCGCGATGATGGGCACGACGTCGCGGCTCTGCAAGGCAGGGTCAGCGACCGAAACCTCTTCCGAAGGGTCAGGATGTGGGGAAGCGGTCGCCATCGGTGGGTCATCGTAGGTCGTCAGCGCATGCCGATTGCGGCGCCAGGAGGTGGGATTGGCGATTGGAACCGCAAAACTGGCCAGGTGACGTCGGTTCAGCATCCACCCACGGTGACATCAGAGGCCCGTGCCAGTCTGGCCCCGGCGTCGGCCAAGCCTGGCGAGTTCGCCGAACTCGACTTCGGCGGACTGAAGGTGTGGCCCCCGGTTGTGCTCGCTCCAATGGCTGGCGTGACCGACGTGCCCTTTCGTTCGTTGTGCCGCGAAGCCGGCGCTGCTGTTCGTTTGCCGTTGACGTCGGATGATCCCCGCCAAGCGTCGGCTCCTGGTTTGTATGTCAACCAGATGATCACTGCCCGGGCCTGGCTCGAAGGTCATACAAAGACCCGCAAACTCGCCGAGTTCGGCGCTGACGAGTCACCGCGTTCGATTCAGCTGTATGGCACGGTGCCCGAAGAGGTTGGTGAGACCGTACGACGGTTGGTGGCCGATGATGGCGTCGACCACATCGATATGAATTTCGGTTGTCCCGTGCCAAAGGTGACCAAACACGGCGGCGGCGCGGCGCTGCCGGTGCGACATCGGCTGCTGCGCAGGATCGTTGCCGCAGCGGTAGCCGGTGCCGACGATGTGCCGGTGACCATCAAGTTCCGCATGGGCGTGTCCGACGACGTGATGACCTTTGTCGAAACCGGGCGAATTGCCGAAGCCGAGGGTTGCGCCGCCATAGCGCTGCATGCCCGAACAGCCCAGCAGTTGTACTCTGGCGATGCCCGCTGGGATGCCATTGGCGAACTCAAACAAGCGGTCACCTCGATCCCTGTTCTCGGAAACGGCGACATCTGGGAGCCCGCCGACGCTCTGGCGATGATGCGATCTACCGGCTGTGACGGTGTCGTCATCGGCCGCGGCTGCCTCGGCCGACCATGGTTGTTCAGCGCGCTCGCTGCGGCCTTCGATGCATCACCGCTTCCTGAACTCCCAACGTTCGGCGAGGTCAGCACGACGATGCTTCGTCACGCCGAACGACTCGTCGAGTGGTACGGCAACGAAGGTGCACTGCGTCAGTTCCGCAAACACGCGTTGTGGTACCTGATGGGATTCCCCGTCGGCGGCGAGATGCGCAATCGATTCGCTCGGTTCACCACGCTGGCCGAGTTGCGCTCACTGGTTGACGATGTCGAACCATCGGCACCGTTCCCGCCTGGTGTGCTTCGTCAGCCTCGCAGCCACTCGGGAGGACCCCGCCAGGTGCAACTACCCGAGGGGTGGCTTGATGATCGAGACAATGACCAACCACCCGGTGGCGGCGCAGACTCGATCGTCAGCGGTGGATAAATCGCCGGCAGGCGACAACTCAGTCGGTCACGGCTTGATTCTCGGCTCAGCGTCACCGAGACGTGCGGAATTGCTCGCGTCGCTCGGCCTGGCGTTCGAGGTCCGTGCCGTCGAGATCGACGAGTCGGCGCTGGTCAACGGCGACGATGTCGAACCCGGTTCCGCGGTCGAACGAATTGCCGTGGCCAAATTCGTGGCCTTTGCGCCCAAACCCGGCGACGAGCGCACCTTATTGACCGCCGACACCCTTGTCGCGTGCGACGGCACCGTGCTGGGTAAACCTGATTCACCCGGTCATGTAGCCGTGATGTTGGACGCCATGTCGGGCTGCGAAGTCACGATTGTCACCGCGGTGTGCGTTGGACGCCTTGGCGCTGCACCAGCGACATTGGTTGTCACGACCCAGGTTCTTCTCCGCCAGATCGCAGCGCACGAGATCGAGCGATACGCCGCGAGCAGAGCCGGGATTGACAAGGCCGGCGGCTTGGCACTGCAGGCCGAGGCGCGGCCTTTCATCGAGCGCGTGTACGGGTGCTGGGCCAACGTCGTGGGGTTGCCGCTGTGTGCCGTCACCCAGCTGCTGGGGGCTGCGGGCTCTCCGAGCTGTTCAGTCGAGCGGTGCGGAACCCATCGTGGGTAACACGAACCCGATTTCGGCCCCACCACCGGCACGGTTCAGCGCCTGCACGGTTCCGCCGTGGCCGGCAACGATCTGCTTGACTATCGATAGTCCAAGCCCGGAACCCGGAGCGGAGCGTGCCGTCGTGGCGCGGTAGAAGCGGTCGAACACGAACGGAAGATCGGACGGCGGAATGCCCCGGCCCCGATCCTGGACCAGCACCGACCCCGGGGTTACCTCGACGGCTATCTCGGTGGACTCGTCGCTGAACTTCACTGCATTGTTGATGAGGTTGGTGATGGCCCGGCTGAGCAACGCAACATCACCGAGCACGATTGTGTCCGGCTGGACAGAGGCCACGATCTCGATCGTGCGTCGATGTCGGCGCCGAGCTCGCTCGACACAATCGCGCACAACGGCGGCGAGGTCGACCTCGTCGCGAAGCTGCAAGGTGGTTGGCACCTCGGTCGCCGAGTCGACCAGTTCGGTCGTGAGTTGCGTCAGCTCGTTGAGCTCTGCGCCGATGTCGGCCAGCATCTGGACGCGGATGTGCGGATCGATGTCGTCGTGGCGTTGCAGCAGCTCGACGTTGGTCCGCATGCTTGTCAGCGGCGTGCGCAGCTCATGACTGGCATCTTGCACGAGGCGCTTCTGCTGCTCTCGCGAGGTGTCGAGTGAGGACAACATGGTGTTGAAGCTGGTGGCGAGCGCGGCGATCTCGTTGTCGCCTTCGACGTCGATCCGTTCGCCGAGGTCTTGCGTGCGGGCAACCCGCTCGGCGGCATCGCTCAGCCGCTTGACGGGCTCGGTTGCGCGTTTGGCGAGAAGCCAGCCAAGGGCCGATGCCAACGCCGCACCAACGAGCCCGAACACGAAGCTGCGAACCAGCAGGGCGCGCAACGTGTCTTCGGTGATTTCGAGGCTGCGGGCGCACTGGATAGCGCCGACGTCGACAAAGCCGCGAGTCAGGACGCGGAATCGTTCGCCGTCGATGGCGACTGTGCGATAGCCCCTTCCGATCCCCGAGGCGGCGATCAGTGCGTCTCCGGCAGATATCGGCAACGTTTGACACGCCGCGATGGCTGTGCCTTTGGGGCGGATCAGTTGCAGATGGCTGGCGAACTCGGGGAGATAACGCAGTCGAGTCGCCGGGCCTCGGGCGGCTGGGTCTGCAGGTTCGGTCTCGTCGTCTACGTCATCATCGCACGTCGCCCGGCGGGCTTCGAAGGCGAACTGCAGCTGCGCTGTAAGCCGCGGGTTCTGACGCTGAAAGGTTTCGGCGTCGGTGAGCAGTGCTTGGTCGACACGGTCACGGCCCACGTTTCCCGAGCTGATAGCGGTGCCGATGCCACCAATGGCAGACGCGACGAGCACGGTGACGCCGACGAGTAGAGCGATGCGGGTGCGCAGGGTCATGGGCAGCCGTCAGCTGGCACGAGCGACATAGCCGACACCGCGCATGGTGTGAATCAGGCGCGGCGCATCGTCGACCTCGAGCTTGCGCCGCAGATACCCGATGTACACGTCGAGCGACTTCGATCCGGTTTCGAAGTCGTATCCCCAGATGCGTTCGTAGACCACGTCTCGGGTCAGAACGATGCCCTGGTTGTGCACCAGCAGTTCGAGCAAGTCGAATTCGGTCTTGGTCAGCTCGACGATGTTGCCCGCTCGGGTGACTTGGCGCGCTGCGGCGTCGATGACCAGGTCGCCAAGCGCCAGCGCCGTGCCATCGTTGCCGGTGACACTGGTTCGTCGCAGCAGGGCTCGTAGCCGGGCGAGCAGTTCATCGAGTGCATAGGGCTTGACGAGATAGTCATCCGCGCCGGCGTCAAGACCGGCAACCCGATCGGCGACTTCGTGACGGGCGGTCAGCATCAGGACCGGCGTGTCGATACCTTTGTCGCGCACTCGTCGACAGACGGTATGGCCGTCGATGCCTGGCATCATCACATCGAGGACAATCGCATCTGGCGTGTTGTTGCCCAACAGTTCGAGCGCTTCGCCGCCGTCGACTGCTGCCAACACCGCGTAACCCTCGAACTGCAATGCCCGCTGTAGGGCTTCGCGAGCAGCTCGGTCGTCTTCGGCGATGAGGATTGTCGCAGCGGTGGCCATGGACCTGCATGGTAAACATCGCGTCAGCCTGGGTCGGCGTCAACCGCTGATTCTTGCGAATCTCTTACGCAGCAGAGCGCCGTCTCGTGTCGTTCGTCTCGTGTCGTGTCGTGTCGTTCAGAGCAGGCCGCGGATACCCAGGTAGAACGCGGTCACGACCAGAATCGCCATGATGCCCAGGGTGAGAGCTGCAATGGCCGGGCCCCATGAATCGCTCTTCTTCACGAGCCAACACTAGCGGTGGGCGGTGGCCCAAATGACCACGTAGGGACGAGTCCTTTGCCGCCTGTGCCGAATTCTTCGTCATCAGGCATTAACCTGCGCTGTGTCGGCTGCTGCAGGGGCGGCCCAAACGCTGGAGAAGCGCTATCCGACGAATAGTTGCGAGTGGACTGGTAACTGTTGGTGTGCTCCTTGCCTTGTTTGCCGGCGTGTTCCGATACGTCGACCAGCACTTCCATTCACCCGAGAACTTTCTCGAGACCAATACAGAGCTCGCCGGCAACGCCGATATCCGCGAGCGTCTGTTCAACGGTTTCCGGTCTGAGATCATCACGCTGGCCGACGGAGACATCGAAGAAACACCGGCCGATATCCTCGACGATCTGCTCGAGGACGATGACCCCGCGGTCGACGACGCAGCCGGCGACGCTGCTCCCGATCCCGTCACCGAAGAACGAATTGCGCGCGACCAGGCGATCGAAGAAGTGCTGCTCGACGTCTTCGACAGCGCAGACTTCAACACCGTCTTCATCGGTGCACTCATCGGCACCCAACAAGGGCTCGTTGCATCGGCCGATCTCGAGTCGGCGGCGCTGTTGCGGAACAAGGGCGAGGTCTTCTTCGATATGCGGGCGTTGTACCGCCCGATCTACGATGAGCTTCGTGCCGACCCGCGCACGACCGAAATAACCCAATCTGAAGTTCCACCTGGATACGGGGTGTTCAAGGTCGCAGACCGTGGCACCACGATGAACTTCTTGTGGACGATGCTGCGCAACGGTCCGAACTGGCGCGGTCTCACCATGGCCGGCGCAATCCTGTCGCTCATCGGTGCTGTCGCAATCGCCGATCGCCGGCCATCGACGGCGATGCAGCTCGGCGGCGGCATTGTCGGTGTCAGTGTCGTGCTCTTTGTGATCGTGTACCTGATCCGCTTCCTGGTGCCGCTGCTTGCAGGCGGAGGTGCGTCAGCCAATTCGGTGGTTGCCGTCTACGCCACCAACT
>JBDNHG010000299.1:0-4789 GCA_041688925.1 Acidimicrobiales bacterium
CGTCGCATCTGGGGCAGCGGCAACGAGATGTCGTCGAACACGATCGTGAGCTTCATGCCCGCGAAAAGTTTGGATGGAAGCGGATCGTCGTCGAGCGGATTCAGCAGCGCGTCGTGGATCGCTCCGTCGGGATCGGCGATTGGGTTCAGTGGCTCGGCGGGGTACAGAATGCGGCTGCGTCCGGGTGGAAGGTGCTCGAGGCTGAACCCCTCACCACGATGGAACATGATCGGGGGCGTCGAGCGGTCGACTTCGAGGACGAGCCCCGGTCGAGGTGTGCGGTCTTGTAAAGCCATAAGAGAGGAGCCAATTGTCCAGGCGCCAGGCGCCAGGACAATTCGTGTCAGGCGCTGCGGCGAGCGCGGGGCAGATAAGGGGCGACGGGCAAGAGCTTGTGTTCGCCACCAGGGGCGGGTTCGAACGTTTCGACGAGCCAACCTCGACGGCGAGCCAGCATCGCCAGCTTGGTGTCAGGGTTGACGGCGACAGGGAACGCCACAGCTTCGAGCAACGGCAAGTCGCTGGTCGAGTCGGCATACGCCACAGACTGTTGCAAGTCGATGTCGTGTTCATCGGCATATTGGCGAAGCGCCTCGGCCCGCATCTCGCCGATTGGGGGAGCGCTCAACATGCGGCCGGTGTAGCGACCGTTTTCTTGCTCGAGCGACGGGCAGATGATGTCGTCGAACAGAGGAGCAAGTGGCTTGACGATGAAGTCGAGTGCGCCGGTGATGAGCACGGTGCGATGGCCAGCGGCGCGGTGCATGCGAACTCGCCGGATCGCTTCGGGGTACGCGTTTTTGACCAACAGATCGCTGAACAATTCGGCGGCGTCGCGCTCGAGTTGTTCGACAGGTGCCTTGTCATAGCGGCGGTAGAAGTGGCGGAGGAATTCGACTCGGTCGCGTCGGTCGAGGCGTTGCAGACTGAGCGCTTCACCCATCGCTTTGATCACGAGTCGTGCTCGCTGTGAGCGGTTGAGATTGCGAGTGGCGAGCCATCCCCACGACCCGACAACATTTGACTGGATCAGCGTGTTCTCGAGATCGAAGGCGGCGAGCTGGCGGCTTTCATCCAGTACCTGTTCACGCAGCCGATCGCTTCGGCTGAAAGCGGCGCCACGCTTGCCAGATGGAGCGGTCTTGACGCGGCCCTGTTCGAGCACCGACGGAAGGTGAACCTCCATCGAGTAGTGCTCCCAGTCGATGACCCGAGGGTCCATGTTGAACATCGCCTGGTCGGACGGGCTCAGTGATGTGTGCAGCGCAAGCAGCTTGTCGCAGGTATACAGCGCCTCGCACACCACATATTTGCCGTACAGATCGACATAGCCGATGGCCTGCTCAAGGTTCTCTTTGCGCTCATCGATCGTGGCTGCAATAGCAGCTCGTTTGCCGCGGACAGGCAGCATTCTCATCACGGCCGAAGCACGTTCGAGGCCCGAGCGGGCCCGATACATCTGTGTAGTGATCTTGTCTTTGTCAGGGAACGTCCACTGCGGCGGAGCGATCGGCTGATCGAAATCGTCGTAGATCGGGTTCTCACGGAAAAACTTGGTGGTGATGCGGTGGAATTGGCCCATGCGGAACGGATTCACTGCGCCGCTCGTCGAGTGCAGCACCCGCACGCTGTCATCGTCGGTCGGGCCAACCGCGGCGGTGACCACGATCGCCGCCACAACGAGATCGACGGGAATAGTGTCGAGGATGCCTTCGGGCGTGCCGGGGAAATCGGTGAGCAGGCCGCGTCCGAAACCAATGATGACCGGTTCGGCCATGCGGAAGCCGCGAATCCATCCGGGGAAGGGGTCGGCCCAGCTCGACTCGATGATCGAGGGGCGAACAATGCTGAGCGGAATATCGCCCCGCAATTCGGCCATTGCTGTTTCGGCCAAGGCCTTTGTCATGGCGTAGGCATCGCTGAAGTCGAGTGAGTGAGCCCGAGCCAGACCAAGTTCGACCTGTTCGGAGTTCACCCAGCGCTGGCGAAGTTGTTCGGTTTTGTTGGCGAGCGCGTTGCCGCCGGCGGCACCGAGTTCGTCTTTGGCTTCTTTGCCGAAACGTTTCAGCGACTGGGTGGTACGGCTCTCGTCCTCGCTGCGGACTCGTGCACGGCGAGCGGTTTCGATCTCATCGCGCCAGTCGACCGAGATGGCGTGCGACGTGTCTTGCAACAACTGCTCGTGGGCATCGCCCTTGCGCGTGCCTGCAACGTAGGCGGTTGACACGGCAACGAGATGTGGCGTTGTTCCAATGTCATGCAGCGTCTCGATCAGATTGATCGGGCCGCAGAGGTTGGTGTTGATGGCAACGTCAAGGGGATTGTCAAATGACACCGACGCGGCCGAGTGAATGACGATGTCGCAGTCGGCGAGCGCTTGTCGTCCGGCTTCGTCGAGGCCCAGGCCTTGCTCAGTGATGTCGGCGGCGATTGGCACGATACGGGCTGCTGCCATCGCCGCGAATTCGTCCTTGCCGAGGTCGTCGCGTAGCCGGTCAAAGGCGTCGTTGCGAAGGATCTCGCGATCGAGTCGATTCTGCACGCCGCGACGACCGGGGCGGATGAGCACGACGAGGTGGCAGCCGGGTGTGGTTCGCAGCAGGCGCTCGACCAGACACGTGCCGAGAAAGCCGGTCGTGCCGGTGATGGCGATGCGTTTGCCATCGAGCGCTGCGGCGATGTCACTATTGCTCTGCGTGCCATCGCCGTCCGCGGTGTTCCCAACCATCTGGGCATGCTACCAACTGGTAGAGGCCGTGTACCAGTTGGTAAGGAGGGCGCCTCGTGGGGTTTCTCTGGGCGCCGAGGTGCTGGCGAGCGGTGGTTTCTCGACTCACGTCCATGCAGCGGTGTACCAATTGGTAAGGGTCGCAGTGTCGTGGCCTACGCTTGAGGCGTGGCCGCCACCGTGAAGATCGCCGATGTGCCGGCGCCCGATACTCGCACTCGCATTCTCGGCAAGGCGATCGAAGCGTTCGGCGATCGTGGTTATGACGCCGTCTCGCTTGACGATCTGGCCGAGCAGCTCGGCGTGCGCAAGCAGACGATCCTTTATCACTTCGGTTCAAAGAAGGAACTGTTCGAGGCCACGATCGACTCAGCAATCGGCGATTTGGGTGCCACGCTGATTGCAGCCGCCAAGGGAAATACTGGCTGGCCCGCTGTTGAGGCGGTGGTGCATGCGGTGTTCCGTATCGCCGTGCGCCAGCCCGCTCGCCTCGGGGTGCTGCGCGAAGTCATGCGGCTTGGGGGTGAGTGGTCAGCCCGAGCGACTGTCGCCATGGAACCAATCATTGCTCGAGCTCGACTCTTCCTGTCGCTCGAAATGCGCCGGGGTCATATGCGCCAGACCGACCCCAACCTGCTGCTCGTGTCGGCCTATTCGACGGTTATGGGTGTCGCCACCGAAGTCGAGGTGTTGCGCGCCGTCGGCATCGAACCAACGCTGCGAGAGGCAGTCCGACGCCGACGTGAGCTACTCAAGTTTCTCGAAGCAGCCCTGCGCTAGGTAGCAGCGTTGGCGACGGGATCGCCATCTGGTGAACCGCAGGTGTGGCTGGCGATCAGGTGTGGCAGACGATGAAGCCGCCATCGATGGTGATGCAGATCGGGTCGTTGTCGATTTGCACAGGGTCGCCGACGACGATGTCTGTCTCGGGAGTCTGCGCTGCGGGAGTCTGCGCTTCGGGATCGCCGTCGGTCGTGCAGGCAATGATCCAAAAGCTGTCTGAGCAATCGACGAGATCGGCGACTGGATTGGCGGCCGCTAGGCCAGTCAAAGCGAATATGGCGACCGCCAGCATTACCAAGGGAGAGTTCTTGAGAGTAGTCATTCGCGCGTGACCCTTTCGTTGCGTGGTTTGCATCATCGCGCAGCGACGGGCGCGTCGTCGTGTGGGATGGTCAACAACCAACACAAGGGACTGAAAGGTCCCATCAGTACCCACCGAGGGTGCCGCAGAGGCCACGCCAGGTGAGTATTCGGTGACAGGGCCCGCGTCTGGCTCAGCGCTAGGAAGAACCGCTCGAGCCGAGATCGAACTGTACGCGTGGCTGAGGTATGTCGAATTGTTTCGAACCATCTAGTCTGCAACGCATGGATCTGACGTACCCCGCCGAGACCGCCATCTTCCGAGCAAAGATTTCGCAGTTTCTCGATGACAATCTGCCCCAGGGATGGAAGGGCATCGGCGCTGTACCAGCGGCAGAGCGATATGACTTCCAGATGGATTGGCGGCGCACGCTCAAGGCCAACAATCTGTTGGCTGCGAACTGGCCAGCCGAATACGGCGGTGGCGGATTGAGCCATCTCGAGATGGTCGTCATGTATGAGGAATTCGCCAAGCGCGGTGTGCCGACCAGCGGGCCCAACGACGCGTTCAGCATCTCGATGGTCGGCAACACCATCTTGCACTGGGGCAGCGACGAACAAAAGGCGCACTACATCCCCCGCATTCTCGACGGCACCGACATCTGGTGTCAGGGCTATTCAGAGCCTGACAGCGGTAGCGACCTGGCGAACCTTGGTTGCAAGGCTGTGCTCGACGGCGACGAGTACGTCGTGAATGGTCAGAAGATCTGGACCAGCCAGGGCCACACCGCCAACATGATCTTCGTACTTGCTCGCACCGATCCAGATGTGACCAAACACGCCGGCATCTCGTTCCTGCTCATGTCGATGGAACAGCCCGGCGTCGAATGCCGTGCCATCACCAACATCGTGCGCCACGACCACTTCAACGAGGTCTTCTTCACTGACGCTCGCTGCCCCAAGGACAATGTGCTCGGC
>JBDNHG010000300.1:0-6794 GCA_041688925.1 Acidimicrobiales bacterium
ACGACGCACCCGAGATTGCCGATGGAGACTTCGACCTGCTGGTGCGTGAGCTGGCCGAGATCGAGCAGGCCCACCCAGATCTGGTGCTCGACGAATCACCAACACAGACCGTTGGCGTCTCGGCGACCTTCGCTCCTGTGCAACACGAAGTGCCGATGATGTCACTCGACAAGGCATTCACGACCGAAGAGTTCGACCAGTGGCATGCCCGGCTGCAGCGCGCCGTGGGCGAGGACGCCGAACTCGGACCGTTCGTCTGCGAGTTGAAGTTCGATGGTCTCGCCATCTCGGTGCGCTACGAGAATGGACAACTGGTTCGGGCGGCAACCCGAGGCAACGGGACGGTGGGAGAAGATGTGACTGCGAACGTTGCGACGATCGCCGACGTGCCGAAACAACTTCCTGCAGGCGCTCCCCCTGTCTTGGATGTGCGCGGCGAGGTGTTCATGTCCATTAGCGACTTTGCGTTGTTGAACGAGGCGCGTGAGGCGGCGGGCGAAGCCCTCTACGCCAACCCCCGAAACACCGCGGCAGGGTCGCTACGACAGAAAGATCCTGCGGTCACGGCATCTCGTAACCTGAAATGGTTTGCCTATCAACTTGGCCAGGTCGAAGGCGCTCCGGCATTCGCCCATCACAGCGAGACATTCGACTATTTGGCCCAGCTCGGTTTTCCGGTTAACGACCAGGTGGCGGTGGTTTCGACGGCCGACGAGGTCAAGGCCTATTTCGCCGCTGCCGAACGACGCCGGCACGAGTTCGACTATGAAACCGATGGCGCTGTCGCGAAGATCGATTCGCTCGCGCGCCAACGTGATCTTGGCGTCACGAGCCATCATCCCCGCTGGGCGATCGCCTTCAAATTTGCGCCCGAAGAGAAATCGACCACATTGGTCGATATCGCAGTGTCGATCGGTGGCAAGGGCAAGGCCACGCCATTCGCTGTTCTCGAACCGGTCGTGGTGGGCGGTTCGTCAGTGCAGATGGCGACGCTGCACAACGAAGATCAGGTTGCACTCAAAGATGTGCGTCCCGGCGACACCGTGCGCGTCCGCAAGGCCGGCGATGTGATCCCCGAGGTCATCGGCCCGGTGTTGTCGAAACGTCCCGATGGTCTCGCTGCGTGGACGTTTCCCACGCACTGCGACTGCCCGAATCATTTCGAGCTCACCCGCGCCGAAGGCGATGCGGCACACTATTGCCTGCACCCGGCGTGTCCGCGCCAACGCGATGGCTGGATTGAACACTTCGCTGGTCGCTCAGCAATGGACATCGAAGGTTTTGGTGAACGCACCGTCAGGCAGTTCACCGAACAGGGCCTGCTCGCCGATATCGCCGGAATCTATGAACTCGACTTCGACAGAGTGCGTGAGATCGAAGGTTTCGGCGACATCTCGGTGAGCAAGATGCAGGCATCGATCGAGGCATCCAAGGACCGTGGCCTCGGCCCATTACTCATTGGGTTGAACATCCGTCATCTCGGTGACAATGGCTCGAAACTGTTGGCCAAGGCACTTGGGCACCTCGACCGAATCGTCGAGGCCGACGAGGAGACCTTGGCCTTGGTCGACGGTGTCGGACCAACAATCGCCCGCAGCGTTGCCGGCTATTTCGCAGACGACACCAATCGGGCAATCATTGAACGTTTGCGATTGGTGGGTGTCGACTTTGCCGGCCCCGAGGTCGTCGAGGTAGCGCAAACGCTCGAGGGTCAGACGGTCGTGGTGTCCGGGTCGCTCGAGAAATTCAGCCGAGACGGCGCCAAAGAAGCAATCAGCGCTCGTGGGGGCAAGTCGCCAGGCAGCGTGTCGAAGAAGACGTTGGCCCTCGTCGTTGGTGAGTCGCCCGGCGCGTCAAAGGTCACGAAAGCCGAAGATCTCGGCGTTCCGACAATCGACGAGGCAGCCTTTGTCCAGCTACTCGAGACCGGCCAATTGCCAGGCTGAATCGTCAGCTGGCGTCGAAGCACCACGTGTAGGACGTGGGGTTCTCGGGGCCTTGTGCGATAAGCCAGTAGAACACTCGGACGCAATTCTGGTCGGCTCGCAAGCGGGGAACGACCTTGCCCTCGCGTGGTTCATAGCTGAGCTGGTTGAGTGCGTCGATACGAAAGAGCTGTTCTTCAGGAATTGGCACACCGTTGATATCGATCTCGGCGGTGTAGCCCACGGCCAAGTCGACCACTACGTCGCTCTGGCTCAGCACGTTTGATCCCGGTTCAGGAGCGATTGCTTGAATGGCAACCGGAAGATCGGTGGTGCGGGGATTGCCTTGATACACCACGACCGCAACCGCAAACAGTGCCGCGGCGGCTGCAAGCATCGAGACGATGATGAGTCGGCGCGTCTTTGCTGTTGGCAGGTCCACGCCGTGAATCGTAGGCCGTTCCTGGCGTGCACCCCCCTGTCAGACACGCTGCGGACCTATGCCGGGCGTCACAGTTTGGTGAACGCATCGGCAAGCGCCGCAACGCAGGCCATGTGGCGAAGTACGATCAGTGCGCCATGAACCCCACTGCGATGACTGCGCTGGTCGACCGCGTCTTCGGTGACCGTTACCGCATCGACCAACTGATCGGTGTCGGCTCGATTTCGGCCGTCTTCGTCGCCTTTGACGAGGTCGACGACCATCGGGTGGCACTCAAGGTTTTCGACGAGGCCTTGGCAGACGATGAACGCTTCATCGAACGTCTTCTCGACGCGGTGGAACACGCCGCAACACTCGTACACCCCAACATCGTCGAAATCCTCGACTGGGGAGTCGACGACGGGGTCTACATCGTCTCCGAGCTGTGTGAGGGAGGCAGCCTTGCATCGCTGCTCGCCGAAGGGCACACCCTCGAGGCGAGCCAGGCGCTTGTCATGGCGCTCGAGTGCTCTCGTGCGCTGAACCATGGCCATGAACAAGGTGCGATCCACCGCAATCTCACCCCTCGCAACGTGCTCTTCACTGACGATCAGCAAGTGCGCATCAGCGACTATGGCCTGGCCAAGGTCTTGGCAGAAGCACCGGTGGCACAGGCCGAACGGGCGATCGAAAATGTGCGCTATGCATCACCAGAGCGGGCGCGTGGCCGCTCGGTCGCCGAGTCGAGCGATCTCTATTCTCTCGCGCTCGTAGTCAGCGAGGCGGTCAGCGGAACACCGCCGCAAGTGGCAGACACCGTGGTTGGCACTCTGATGGATCGAGCCGAGTCGCCGGCCGTGCTTGATCCCGCACTCGGCGATCTACTCCCTCCGCTCGAACGTTGCGGCCGCGTCGACCCGAGCGAGCGCCCCGAGGCCGAAGAACTCGCTATTGCTCTGCTGGCCGCAGCCGAAACGATGCCACGTCCCGAGGCGATGCCGTTGGTGGGCATCGGCCACGACGATCAGGACGACACGCCGGTTTTGTCCGACGACACACACCCCGAATTGCGCCAAACAGCAGTCGCTGCACGCGACGATGTCGATGGCGTCGCTGACGAGAACGCCGCTGTCGATGCCGATGCAGCCGATGGCGCTGCGGCCTCGAAGAAACCAACGGACGGGTCGTCGCTGATCGACGACGGCGGCCACGAGCTCGATGACTTCGAAATTTCGGCCCTGGGCGAACTCGATGATCTCGACGGGTTTGGCGCCCACAACGACGCTTTCACCGCCGACGAAAGTGCCGTATCCATTGATGAGGCGGTGCTCGGCGGTCTCGAGAAGCTCGAAGATGTAGAACCTGTCTTCGCCGAAGTGCCGGGCGCCAAAGTCGAGACCGAACTCGACGTGCCCGAACCCGTCGTGGCTCGAAGGTCGGCAGCACTGGCCTATGAAGAACAAGAGGACGACGCTGATGACAAGCTGCCGTGGTGGCCGCTTCTTGTATTCGTTGCGCTCATCGCCGGGGCAGTAGCAGCCGGTGTCTACTTCTTCGCACTATCTGACGCTGCCGAGACGGCCGACGTGCCCGACCTCATCGGAACGCAATATGACGACATCGCCTCAGCGATTGATGGCCGCGGGTGGGAGGTCGAACACCTCGAGAGCCGCTTCGACGGAAGCGAACCGGGCACCATCGTCACCCAATCGCCTGCCCCCGGTGAGTCCCTCGAGGACGGCGGTCTACTCAGCGTGACGGTGTCGCTCGGCAACGAGATGGTCGAGATCCCCAGCGATGTGATCGGACTGACCGTCGAGCAAGCCGAATCTCGGCTCAGCACCGTCGGACTCATAGTGGGTCAGATCTCCGAGGAAAACAACGAGGCACTGGGTGCCGGGCTCGTCATTGGGCTGAATGAGCCGACCACCCAAATGCCTCGCGGCGAGAGCGTCGACCTGCTCGTCTCTACTGGACCCGAAGACCGGGTCGTGCCCGACAACGTCATCGGCATGACCATCCGCGACGCGACCAGCCTGCTCGTTGGCCTGCGATTGCAGGCAGTCGAAGAACCCGCCTTCAGCCCCGACATCGAGGTCGGCACCGTGCTCGATTCCAACCCTCGTCCTGGCGAGGTCGTGCCCGCAGATACCGCCGTCACCCTCGTGGTGAGCGCAGGGCCAGAACCGGTCGAAATGCCCGACATCGTCGGCCTGCAACTCAACGAAGCCATTGACGTGATCGAAGAACTCGGCCTCATCTTCGTCGACACCACCGGCACGCCCGGCGAGGAAGTCATTGGCTCACTGCCACCAATCGGCGCAATGGCCGACGTCGGCACCGAAGTCACGATCATCCTGAACGACCCGCCAGACGACGAGTAGTCCGCCTTTCGGCTCGTTCCTCGCCGAAACGCTGCGCGAGCTAAATGTTCTACGGTCCTGGGGGCTGTTGTTGTCGACGAGTAGTCGCCGTTCCTCGGCCCTGGGGGGCCTCGTCACTCACCGAGTTGCTCGCTGGGGCTCACAACTCGCGTTGGAATGAACGTGTAGCTAGTACATGTTCGGCGGGGTCCGACCGGCCGCCGGCGGGTGCTAGTCGGTGATGGCGGTTAGGCGGGTTACTACTTCTTCGGCGAGGGCTTGTTGTTCGGGTGAGGCTTCGATGTCTTGCAGCGACATCATCAGTGTGATGTCGCCTTGGACCTCGATCTCGCCGCTCATGAACGCAATCATCACGTTCTCGGGCTGAGGGTCGACGAGAAGCTGGCGGGCTAGTTCATAGGGGACGGTGACCGACACGTCGGGGCTATCGAGATGGCCCTCGTCGGGAACAATCGTGCCGCTCGTCGTATCGATGTGGCCGAGGACCACAGTGTCGGTGAACGGGGCCTTGGTCACCGTGACATTGAGCCGTAACGACTCGGAAGGCTGGTCGACGCGGCCTGTGTACTCGGCATGAATTTCACGAGCCATAGCGATCCACTCGGGCGACAGAAAAGGATGGGTAGCCACAGATCCACGCTAACCCGATACCGCCCGGTTGAACCTGCTGGACCCCCGTGGGGGTACGACGGTGGACTGTGATCAAATCGCCGGGGTTGGGTCGGGTCCTGCCGGATACCATCGACAGCTGTGCATGACTGCAGGATGATCCCATGAGCGGTGAAATTTCGCGCGACGAGGTCGCGCACGTCGCCTCGCTGGCACGGCTTCGCCTCGACGACGCAGAGCTCGCCATATTCACCGAACAGCTCTGTGTCGTGCTCGAAACCGCTGCGGCGCTGAACTCGCTCGACCTGACCGACGTGGCGCCAATGGCGCAGCCATACCCACTGACCAACGTGATGCGCCCTGATGTGGTCGTGCCGTCGCTCGATCGCGACGAGGTGCTGTCGCAGGCGCCAGCGGTCGAAGACGGCCGATTTCGTGTGCCACCAGCGCTCGGAGAAGCACCATGAACAGTGCAAGCGAATTGGCAGCAGCCGTGCGATCGGGTCAGACAACCGCCACGGCGGCCCTCGAACGTTCCTATAAGGCAATCAACGAGCGAGACGATGAGATCCATGCGTTCTTGCATCTGACGCACGAACGAGCCGAAGCCCAAGCCGCAGCGGTCGATGCAGCAGTGGCTGCAGGCGAGAACCCCGGCCGACTCGCCGGTGTGCCGATCGCCATCAAAGACAACATGTGCACCCGTGGCGAGCCCACGACATGCAGTTCAAAGATCCTCGAAGGGTGGCGTCCGCCATATGACGCGACCGTCATCGGCCGCCTTGAAGCCGAGGGTGCGATCATCGTCGTCAAAACAAACCTCGACGAGTTTGCAATGGGCTCGTCGACCGAAAACTCAGCCTTTGGGCCGACGCTGAACCCGTGCGACACCACTCGAGTTCCAGGCGGCTCGAGCGGCGGTTCGGCAGCTGCGGTCGCCGCAGACTTCGTGCCGCTCTCGCTCGGCAGCGATACCGGCGGATCGATCCGGCAACCAGCAGCATTGTGCGGCGTCGTTGGCATGAAGCCGAGTTATGGCGCCGTGTCGCGCTATGGCTTGATCGCCTTCGCCAGCTCGCTCGACCAGATCGGTCCGTTCGCCCACGATGTCACCGACGCGGCGTTGTGCTTCGATGTCATCAGCGGCCATGACCCCCGCGACTCAACCTCGATCCCAACACCACTCGTGCCGACGCTGCCCACGCTCAAAGACGGCGTCGCTGGCATGCGAGTGGGCCTGATCGACGAGCTCATGGGCGAAGGAATCGACGATGACGTCATCGCTCGCACCAACGAAGCCGCCGCTGCACTGACGGCGGCCGGAGCCATCGTCGAGCGAGTCAGCATTCCTGCCACGATCTATGGCCTGGCGGCCTACTACCTGATCGCTCCGGCCGAGGCATCGAGCAACCTGGCTCGCTTCGATGGCGTTCGCTACGGCCATCGGGTCGACGG
>JBDNHG010000301.1:0-14577 GCA_041688925.1 Acidimicrobiales bacterium
AGGAATGCGGTCGAGGCCTCGAGGGGCGTCGATTCGGGTCTGCATCTTGATTGGGGCCATCGAGGCATAACCACGCGGCACCCAGTAGCTGTCGAACGAATCGAAGGTGGTCAGCTCGATCTCGGAAAGCCATTTCGTGGCCGACGCATAGCCGTAGATGCCGGGCACGATCAAGCGTGCGGGGAAACCGTGCTCGAGTGGCAACGGTTCGCCGTTCATCGCAACTGCAATCAGTGCATCACGGCCATCGAGCGCAGCAACAGGGAAACCGCAGGTGTATCCATCGGTCGAGCGACCAACGATCTGATCGGCGCCTTCACTGATTCCGACCTCGGCGAGCAGGTCATCGAGCCGAATTCTTTGCCAACGGGCCGTTCCTACGAGATCGCCGCCAATCAGGATCGACACGCACGTCATCGTGATGTCGCTCTCGACGAGGCCCTTCGCAAGAAGTTCGTCGTAGGTCAACTCGATTGGATTGTCGACCATGCCGGTGATCTTCAACGTCCACTCTTCGGCCGTGATCTGCGGGACCGTCAGCGCGGTATCGATGCGATAGAAGTCGGCATTCGACGTGTAGAACGGTGCGGCATTTTCGGCCTACGCCCCGGTAGGGATAGCTGGTGGACCGGTAGTGCCTTGTGTAAGTGCGACCGAGTCGCGCGATCCTTCGGCGCTGAAGCGACGCTCGAGCCGCTGGCCGGTCAATCCGCCGACAACAGCGACGGTCGAAATCAAGCCGAGCGATGCAAGGAAACGGCGGCGGTGGCTCGGATGTTCTTCGAGCGAAGTGGTCACCTGTTCGTTGCCGACGACCTGGCGGCGAGCCCACCACAACACGAGTGCGACGACACCCGCACCGACTATCGAGGGGATGACGACCGACACGTTGGCTCCGGTACGGCGGCCCAGCGTTGCTGCGGCACCAATGACACCAAACAAGGCGGCTCCGGCATAGGCCAGGTTCAGGTTTTTGCGCAGCGCCAGGACACCGAGCACTGCGGCGAAGACACCAAGCATGCTGCCGATACCGACCAGCAGTGCGATCTTGTCGTTGGTTCCGAACCAACTGATGGCGAGGTCCTTGGCCCAGCTAGGCACTCCGTCGACGACGCGGTCGCCAACGTCGAGAACGGGAGATCGAAAGTTGCGGGTGATCGAAGCGATGAGTTGAGCCGCAGCGATGCCGGTGGCACCGGCGACGACTCCCACCACCAGGCAAAGCGTCAAGGGAGGTCTGGTCTGGGGGGTTTCCATACTTGTCTTTCGTTACGGATAACGCTTTGGATTGTTTTGAGACAATATTCTCAATAGGCGCTACCCAGGCCTTGCGACCCACTACTTCGCCGCCCTAAACCAAAAAGATGCACGTCTGGCCAATCCAAAAAGATGTGGCTTCCGAATACTGTGCATGAGACCGCAACAGCGAATCGTGTGACACGA
The DNA here is from genome assembly GCA_041688925.1 of Acidimicrobiales bacterium. GTDB lineage: Bacteria > Actinomycetota > Acidimicrobiia > Acidimicrobiales > UBA10347 > UBA10347. The sequence goes on from JBDNHG010000301.1 coordinate 1,444, forward strand.
TGAGCGAGATGAAACTCCGTTTGCTGCGCTCGGTCAGCGTTGACTCACCTCCCGACCTCGATGCATTGATGCATCAGGTGGGCAAGGGCGACGAAGCATCCTTCGGCCTGCTCTATGACCACCTCTCGTCCATGGTGTACGGCGTCGCTCTACGGGTTGTTCGCAACCCGGCAATTGCCGAGGAGGTCGCCCAAGAGGCTTTTGTCGAAATGTGGCGGGTCGCCACCCGCTTCGACGGCACCAAAGGCAGCGTCCACGGCTGGGCGTCAACCATCGCTCACCGCAAAGCCGTCGACCGGGTTCGCTCTGAACAAGCTCGCAGCAACCGTGAAGACCGCGACCACATGCAAGACCATCAGGCCTCAATCGACATCGTTGCCGAAACGATTGAACGTGCCGAGAACCGTTCCGAGGTACTCATCGCCCTCGAAACGCTCACCGAAGCTCAACGCGAGGCGGTAACCCTCGCCTACTTCGGCGGCAACACGTATCGAGAAGTAGCGGCGCTCCTCGACACCCCAGAAGGCACCGTCAAGACACGATTCGAGACGGTCTAATCAAACTACGAGATCAATTAGGGAGTATCCAATGAGCGCCGACCTGCACCACCTGGCCGCCGCCTACGCACTCGACGCACTCGACGACATCGAGCGCCAAGAGTTCGAGCATCACTATCCAAGCTGCGATATCTGTTCAACCGAAGTGGCCGAGTTCCGCGCCGTTGCCAATGCGCTTGCAACATCGGTTGCGACTGAGCCGCCTGCGGGCCTGAAGTTGTCGGTAATGAGCGAGATCTCACAAACCCGACAGCAGTCACCGCTTGCCACCAGTTCGACTGCCGCGAAACCGTCGCTTGGCTTTTCTCGTCGCATACTGCTTGCCGCAGCCGCAGCGCTCGTACTGCTCGGCGGCGTGATCGTCGCCACGCTTCCCGGATCGAACAGTGACCCGACCACCGAAATCGTCGATTCACTCGACGCAGTCGTGACACGACTCGATCCGCTCACCGGCCTCGATGGCGACCTACAGATCACCTGGTCTGACGAACGCGACCTGGTACTCGTCATCGGCTCTCGCCTCGATGACCCCGGTGTCGACAAGGCCTATGCACTGTGGTTCCTCGGCGACGACGGTGTTGCCCCTGCCGGCCTGTTCCGCCCCGAAGACGGCTCAGTAAGTGAAGTGCTCGACATCGACGACATCGACACGAACGGCTGGGGAATCACAATCGAACCCGCCGAAGGCTCAGCTCAGCCCACCACCGAAGTCATCTACGCCGGCACTATTTGAGCTAAGGCTTGAGCACGGTTAGGTCTTGGGGGCGGCGGTTGCTAGGAGGGCGGCTCCTACGACGGCAGCCAGGGCTGAAGCTGCAAGAACGCCGATTTTGGCGACGTCGGCGATGTCGTCGTCGATGAATGCGAGGTTGGAGACAAACAGTGACACGGTGAAACCAACACCGGCGAGCGCTCCGGCGCCAACCACCTGTTTCCAGCTCACTCCCTCGGGCAAATCGCCCAAGTTCAGTGCATGAGCGATGCGGGCTGCCACGAAGATGCCCACGGGTTTTCCAATGACAAGACCTGCGCCGATGCCAATGGCGATCGGCGACGTCAGTGCGTCAGACAAGCCCGACACCGACAAGACGATGCCCGCGTTGGCAAACGCAAACAGCGGCAGGATGACGAACGCGGACCAAGGATGGATGCTGTTCTGTAGGCGCTCGGCTACTGGCACTGTTTCGCGAGCATCAAAGATGGTCGATCGAACGGTGTCCCACGATGTCGCCGGCTCAACCTTGATATCGGTCGGTTTCGGACGCAGCGGCTTCGCGGGCGTGAGCATGCCCAGGATGACGCCAGCAATGGTGGCGTGCACCCCAGACTCGAGGAACGCCAGCCATACGCCGACACCAATGACGACATATACCGGCACGTACCAAACCCGAGCGAGCCGCAGCCCAACAATGAGCCCTAGCAGCGCGACGCCAAGTCCGAGCCAGGCGAAACTCAGACCCTTGCTGTAGAAGATCGCAATCACCACGATTGCGCCAATGTCGTCGACGATCGCAAGCGTCAGCAGGAAGATCTTCAGCGGAGACGGCACCCGCGGCCCCAGAAGCGCCATGATTCCTACGGCGAACGCGATGTCGGTGGCCATGGGAATTCCCCAACCAGCCGAGCCGTCACCACCCGCGTTGAACACCGCGTAAAGCACCGCGGGCAACACCATGCCGCCAATTGCTGCGATCGCCGGTATTCGCGCCTGGCGGGGATCACTGAGCTCACCATTTACGAGCTCGCGTTTGATCTCGAGACCAACCACAAAGAAGAAGATCGCCATCAGCCCGTCGTTCACCCAGTGCACGAGGGTCTCTTCGAGGTGGAAGCTGCCAACTTCGAACAGCGTGAGCTCGGTCTCCCAGAAATCGGCGATCGAGGGGCCGAAGCCGGTATTGGCCAGCACCAGCGCAGCAATGGTTGCCATCAACAGCACGATGCCGCCGGCGGCCTCGACATGCAGGAAGTGCCGCAGCGGCCGCGCCACCTTTTTGGCGACGATCAGTTTGCTCTCGATCCAGGTCTGCCCGTCGCTATAGCCCGTCCATGCTGCTGGGCCTTCCGGCGGCTCGGCTGGGGCGTCACCCGTTGGTCGAGACGTCATCAACGCACCACAAGAACCGGGCAGGGTGCATTGTCGATGACATGTCGGCCCGCCGATGGATGGAAGATGCGATTCCAGATCGACCGCTCTTTTGATCCGATCACGATGACATCAGCCCCGATCTGCTCAGCCAACTCGCACAGCGCAGGGCCCACGGCGCCGACCTCGACCGCGATCGCGGGGTCGTCGATATCGACCGCTTCGGCATGTTCGATGGCAAGTTTTGCCGCGTTGACAATGGCCGAATCGACAACCTGGTCGCGGATGGCCAACATGTCGGGGCGGGTTCCCATGCCCAGCCCATTATCGGGCGACTGGTACTTGGCAATGCTCACAAAGGTGTACTTGTGATCCTCGCCGAACAGCGTGGTTGCCGCCACTGCGGCATCAGACGACTCACTGCTGCGATCTACGGCGACAAGAATATTCATGTGTGTTCCTCTACAAGTCTTCAACATCTAGGGGTACCCAGCGCTACGCCCTGTCAAACCCGAGGGCAATCGGTGGCAACCAGCGCAACAGCACCTAGTTTGCCGTCATCCTTCCTCGGCGGCACCTATACCGGCGGCGGGGCGGCTCGCGTGAGCGATCCTTCACTCTCGATGTCTTCGCGCCGCACCCCGAGTAGAAACAGCACCGCATCGAGATACGGAAGGTTCAATTCGGCATCGGCCGCGCTGGCAACCCCACTCTTGGCGTTGAACGCAATACCTAACCCGGCGGCCTCGAGCATGTCGATGTCATTGGCTCCGTCACCAACGGCCACTATCTGGCGGGTGGCAAGGCCTTCTTCGGCAGCAATCATGTGCAACAGCTGCGCCTTGCGCTGGCGGTCGACGATCACGCCTTCGACTCGGCCCGTCAACTTGCCATCGACGATCTCGAGTGTGTTGGCGAACGCATAGTCGAGGCCGAGTTCTTCTTTGAGCCGTTCGGTGATCGACGTGAACCCGCCGCTCACGATCGCGATCTTGAAACCCAAATGCCGCAAGGTCGCAATAAAGGTTCGGGCGCCCGGCGTCAGCCGCAGTCGATCCCAACCCTTGTCGAGGATTGACTCGGGTTGTCCGGCAAGTAGCCGCACTCGTGCACGCAGCGCTTCTTCGAAATCGAGTTCACCGAGCATTGCCCGCTCGGTCAACTCGGCAACCTGGTCGCCTACTCCAGCGATGTCGGCGATCTCGTCGATCATCTCGTTTTGTACGAGTGTGCGATCGACGTCGAGGACCATGACCCGTAGAGCACGACGCGGTAAGCCTTGTGGCTGGATCGCGACGTCCATGGATGGGAATGTGGTGCGCAACGCGACAAGACCTTCGCGCATCGCCTGGGTGTCACCACCTGTCACGGCCAGCTGATAGCTCCACGCCGGATACTTCGACAGACGTTCGAGACGGTCGACATTGCCACCCGTCGCCGTTACGACACCGGTCACGGCGGCGAGCTCGGATGCTTCAATTCGCTGCCCGAGCACGGTAACGATCGTGCCGGTCGGTTTTCTCGAGGGCGTTGCGTCGACCGGTTCGAACTCGATGCTGAGGCCACGCTCGTACCCAACGAGCAACAGCTCCTTGAGCAGGTCGCGGCCGTCAGGTATCTGGGCGACGATATTCAGCGAGATGTGATTGCGGATAACGATCTGCTCGACATCCTCGATCGACGCACCAGCATTGGCCAACGTGCCGAGCACATGGGTGGTGATTCCTGCCTTGTCGGTTCCGTCGACCTGGATAAGGAAAGTCTGATGGGGGCTTGCGCCCTTGGTTAGCACCCGGTCAGGGTAGGTCAGGTGAGCTCGTGCGCAGACACAACGGCGCGTCGTTCTTGGCCAGACAGTGCAGCAATCGACCGCATCACCTCTTCGGTCACCTCTTCGCGGGCCGGGCGACTGCGGCGATTATTGGCCCAACGTCCCATGCCGATCGGGGCGCCATAACGAACCTCGATTTTTCCTCGGAACGCCGGCACGATCGATCCAACAGGTTGTGCTTCGCCGGTGCCCACAAGAGCCACTGGCACGATTGGTGCGTTGGCACGCAGCGCCATCTGTGCGACACCCTGGTGTCCAGGACTGAGCAGCCCGTCACGTGAGCGAGTGCCTTCAGGGTGTACGCCGACAACCCCGCCCTCGCCCAGAATTTCGTGTACGCGTTTGAGCGTGACCCGTGCTCGACGTCCGCTTCGATCGAGCGGCAACATCCCGGTCATAGGGAAGAGCCGTCGCGCAATCGGGTGGTCGAGGTACTCGGACTTGCCGAGGAACGCGACCGGTCGGTCAAGGCTGTACATCACCAAGAGTGAGTCGATGAAGGCGAAGTGATTGGCAGCAAGGATCACACCGCCATCGGTCGGCACGTTCTTGCGGTTGACATATTCGACATCAAGCCACACGTTGCGAAGCGGCGCAGATAATGCCCGCCCCATCCAAGCGTGGCTTCCAGCTGCATCGACAGCGTCGCGCAGTCTGTCGCCATCAGATGTCGACGACGGTGTGGTTTCTTTGTGAATTTCGAGCGTCTTCATGGCGCACCTACAGCGATGTCGTCATCGCGGCAAGGAGCCGTTGTGCTGAGTTGCATCTTGTGTTGTCCCATAGGGAACACTGTCTCAGAGCAATGTTCCCCACCGGTTACACGAGTATGAACACCAGTCAATTTTAGGTGTGCAACGTGTTCGCGACTCGGATCATGTTCGTCCGGTCGCCAACGCCAAAGCGCGGTTTCCATAGACATTCCTCAGATAGTCCTTTTGTTGGAATTGTTCCACCAAGGGGGCTACCCAGGCTAGGACACTCCCAAACGACAGTCTGGTCGGGTGTCGCGCTCAGAGGCGGATCAAAAGTCCCCGGGAAGATCAACTATTCAGCTCAGACAGGATGAGGCCCCCAGCGGCACAAGACTCTCCGGGAAGATGAAGCACTCAGCTCAGACAGGGTTTCGGCGAGGAACGAGCTGAAAGCCGAACTACCCCGAATCCGTACTACCCGGCGTCGGTAGATGACCAGAACCAAACCAAGGAAGATGAGCGAGATGGCGGTTGTCGTCGCTGCGGTGGCGTTGGAGCCCGTGTGCGCCAATGGCGGTTCGACCGGCAATGACGGCGGTGGTGACACCGGTATCGGTGCTGTGTGGTGACGGCGACCCGACGACGGTTTCAGAATCGTCGGTCAGCGTGTCTGTGGCCACGGCTGCTTCGCCAGTTGCCACCGCGACATTGTCGAATGGTCCGGTGCTGCCCGTGTTCTGCACCTCGACCGAGATGATGACGGTGCAGCTCTCGCCGACAGCGAGAGTGTCTGTGCCGGCGAGGGTGCGAGGGTCCTCAGCGCCATCGAATGTTCCTGATCCTGTGCACACGCCGTTGGTAACGACGGCGCCGTCTGTGGTCCAACCACTTGCGGCCGCAAAGGTGACTGACAGGTCATCGACGATCTGTAGGTCTTCGATCGGGCCACCCGAGATGAAGTCGCTGAAGCTCTGATCGCCGTCACCCGTGCTATTATCGGCCGTGCCCGAACCACTACCGCCGCCGAAGTAGCCACCACCCCCACCACCACCACCACCGGCGCTGTCGATTGAGCCGGCGCCGCCGCCACTGGGTTGGCCAGATCTGGGAGAAACCCGGCCGTTGCGCCACCGCCACTCGACCCAACATGGAAGTCCGCGGCCGCGCCATTCAGGCCTGCGTTGTCGCCGGCATCGCCACCGCTACCAAATGGTGAGGCGCCGCCGGCTGGGCCGGTCGTCGCAACATCGTTCTCTTGAAAAATGCCCCGTGCACCGGTTTGCAGCTCGTACGGCTGGGTGGGATGTGTTCGAACACGGGTGACCAGATCGGCGCCGTCGCCACCCACGTTGGTTCGTGTGCCACCGCCACCAGCACCGACCGCACGCACGCAGGTCGGCATAACAAACTCCTGCCGGAGCGTTGCCGCTGTCGGTTACGTTTCCGACGGTCACATCAGGACCGGCCGCGGGCAGCGTGCCTGTGCAGGAAGCGCTCAATCGTTGTATCTCCGGAAACAGTAGTCGAATGCTCAGGTTTGGATTGACATTGTGAGCAACATGAGCCACAACAACCACTCCAGGGATAGAGAAAACTGCCCAGGCTGACCCTCGGACCGCCAACCACCCAGCGATCAGTGGGGGAAACCCCCATGACACAGCGTGGGTGCCCTGTGGTCCAGTACTGACATGAGCACCTCAACCGCTTCTCCCACACTGTCGACCGCCGTCACCACGACCGGCCACCGCGACTGCTTCGCCCCGGCGAGCACCGATAACTCCCTCGCTGGGCGACATGGCCGCTGCCGCCAACCCCGACCGCAACCGGGCGATCGCCATGCTCCCCGTTGCACTCGGCCATTGGATGGCAATAAACATCGCCATCAACAGCAGCGGCGAACTCGTCGCAGGCAACGCGCTCGAGCAGGCTCCCGGCATGGCAGTCATGACCTGGCTCTTCCAGGTCATGCCACTGTTCTTCGTCGTCGGCGGGTTCTCGTCGGCCATGTCACTGGATTCGTATCTCCGCTCGCCTTCGGCTGCTCCTGGCATTCGCCAGATCCGAAACAAGCAATCACCCCGGCGCTCGTCCCTCACGCCTTCCACCACTCTCCGCTCGCCTGCGGCGGATGTTGGCGCCAACGATTGCGCTAGCAACGACATGGGCCGTACTCATCGCCGCCGGGTTTGCTCTCGGACAAGGCGAATTGATCGCCGTTGGCGCAACCGCAGCCGCTATCCCGTTGTGGTTTCTCGCCAACTACACCATCGATACGGCAATCGCCCCGTTCGTGCTTCCCCTGTTCCGCAAACACTCCATTGCACTTCCGGTACTGGTTCTCGCAACGTTCTGCTCGCTCGAAGCCGCACGGTTCGCTGGTGTTCCCGCCCTGCCGCATCTGAACTGGGTGCTCGGCTGGTTGCTCTTCCAGATCGCCGGCTTCGCCTGGCGCGACGGTCTGCTTCCGACAGGCAAGGCTATGGCGGCGACTGCTGCTGCTGGTTTCTGGGTTGCCGCTGTCACCGCTGTCACCGTCGGGCCATGGCCCGTGAGCATGGTGCACTTCCCCGGCCTCGAGAACTCGCCGACCCATCCGCCTTCGCTTGCACTGATGTTGTTCGGAGCGGCGTACAGCTGCACGGCCATCGCGGTTGCTCCGGCCGTGAGCAACTGGCTCGCTGAACGCCCCAAGGCATGGGCTGCCGTCGTCGCCAGTAACACGGTTGCCATGTCGGTCTACCTGTGGCATTTCACCGCAGCGATCGCGGCAAGCGCACTCTTTTACCTCGCTGGTTGGTTGGTTGCCAACCGCTGCGGTCGGCACGCTCGACTGGTGGCTGCAGAAGTTGCCACTCATGGCACTCTCAGCAGTGATCCTGGCAGCGATTGTCGCCAAGGTGATGCCCCTCGAACGCGATGCCCTGCTCGCTCCTCGCACCCCCTGGATAGGCGGCCCAATCTCGATGCTGGCTGTCGCCGCAATCTTGTCGACCGCCATGAAGCAGTGGGCACACGGCGACTTTGGTGTCGCCGCCACCTGCATCGTCATCGTCCTCGTGCTCTGGCACGGCGTCATCAAGACCGATGCAGTTCTCGAGAAGATCCTCAGCTGACGATTCAGTGCCGCCCGGTGCCACTGGAGGCAACCCGAGTTCAACCGCTTTGGCTCATGTATTCGCTGAGCCGGTCGCGCACTTCTTCGCTCGACTTCTCGAGCGACCCCATATCAAAGGGTGGCTGCGGGTCGTATTCGATCAACAGCTGGCTGGCTTCGGCGGCGGTGCGGTCATACAAGATCTCGAGCAATCGCAACGCCATATCGATGCCACTCGAGACGCCCGCAGCAGTGATGATTCGCTCGTCGAGATGTTCGACGACCCGCTCGATGACCGGCGTCGCACCGTATTCGGTCAAAACGTCACGTGCTCCCCAATGGGTCGTGGCGGTGAGCCCGTCGAGCACGCCGGCTGCCGCCAGGATCAACGCACCCGTGCACACCGAGGTGGTGAAGCGGGTAGTCGCGTGCGCAGAACGCACCCAGTTGAGGACCCGTTCGTCGGTCACGAGCGTGCGGGTGCCGGGGCCACCAGGAAACACGATCACATCGGGGGTCGGAAAGTCCTCGAACGTGCCGTCGATCTGGATGCCCAGCTGTCCCGTGTCTGACCGAACAGTGCCGAGCTCGTGGCCGATGAACGTGATGGCGACATCGGGCACCCGCTGGAGGACTTCGTACGGTCCAATCGCATCAAGCGCGGTGAACTTGGGGAACAGAGGGATGACGATTTGCAGGGTCATAGAGACTCTTTCTGTGGCTTGTCGAGTTGAAGATCTGGAGCGTGATGCGAGAACCGCTGGCGGTATCCCTCGGGCGACACGCCGAGATGACGATGCAGCGACCGGCGCAGTGTTTCCGCAGTGCCGAACCCGCACCGGCGGGCGATGGCGGCGACCGTGTCGCTCGAACGTTCGAGTTCGTGGCGCGCCGCGTCGACACGCACGTGCGACACGAACTTCGCAGGCGACATGCCGACCTCGGTCGAAAACCGTCGCACGAAATGCCGTTCGCTCAGCGCAACCTTTTGTGCAAGCTCGGCGACCCGATGATCATCAGCGGGCGCGTTCACGACGAGTTCTTGTGCGAGCTGGATCGGGCCCGGCGGGGCTTGCCTGATCCAGGTCGGCGAGGCGAACTGCGACTGGCCTCCGGGACGCCGCAAATACATCACCAGCCATCGGGCCACCGTCTGCGCCAGGTCGGTGCTGTGGTCGCGTTCGACGAGCGCCAGACACAGGTCGATGCCAGCGGTGACTCCCGCCGAGGACCAAACATCACGTTCGACACCTGGGCTGAGGATGAAGATTGGGTCGGCATCAACGGTGATATCAGCATGCAGTTCGGCGAGGCGCTCAGATCGAGCCCAGTGGGTGGTGACCGTGATGCGCGTGGGTGGGGCCGGCCATCGGTCCATTCTGGAACGATCAAGCGATGGCGTCAATGTCACCATGCCAACAATTTACGCCATCATCGTACGAGCGGCCGACCGCACCATATGGCCGGGCCCCTGTGGTCGACCGGGCCCGGCATCTAGGCTCGCCACCACATGACGGTCGTGGTACCCCTCGTGATTTTGCTCACATTGTTGGCGATCGGCGCGGGCATAGCGACCGGCCGGCGCAACGTTCTCGCGGGCCGAGAAGAAACGTCGGCCCGCGCACTCGCTCAGGTCGGCCGGCGAGCATCCCAACGACTACAGCTGCGTCGACCTGTGCTCGACGACCTCAGTTTTTATGTTGAGATGGCCGCCGATCCCGTCGCGGCCGAGGCGAACGGATGGCCCGAATCTGAAGTTGCAATGGTGAAGCAGCGGTTCGCGATCCCGATCGTGTTCGACCAATTGCGTCGCAGCGAGTTCATTGCGGTCGAACGTTCCAGCAACACACCTGTTTCCACCGTGAAGTTCTCGCCATCACCGCTTGGTCCAACGACCGCTCGGTCGATCGGCATCCAGGTGCATCCGGCCCATCAGAACAAGGGGTATGGCCGCGAAGTCACCGCTGCGGCCATCCTGCTGCTCCAGAAATCCGCCGAACCAATACATATCGGTACCCGCACGACCAATCACGGCATGCAACAAATCATGCGCCGGCTCGGCTACAAGCCCGAACCAGCAACTCGCGCATATGTCGCACCAAACGGCGACACCTATGTGTCGCACTGGTACCACTGCGGTGTCGATGTTCATGAACCCGCCGGCCTCTACGGCGAATGAACTTCCCCCGTCGGCTCTGATCGGCGATGCTGGTGCGGTGCCGAATCTGTTTCACGATCTATTTGTCGCCGACGAGGAAACACCCTTCCTGCGCGAGACCGACCACTGGTTCACTTATGGCGAGATGGCGTCACGTGCTCGCAGGCTCGGCGCTGCCGTCTTGGCTCAGGGCCTGACCGCCGGTGATCGCGTGGTTGCCCAAACCAGCAAGTCGGCAGACGGCTTTGCTCTCTGGCTCGGTTGTCTGGCGGCCGGCATCGTCTATGTGCCCACCAACACCGCATATACCCCCGACGAAATCTCATACTTCTGTGGTGACGCCGAAGCGGCGCTGCTGGTTGTCGACGATCCCGCCACGGTCAGCGCAGTTGACGTGCCGACCATTGCACTCGCGGACCTCGTCGAGATCGCATCTACCAGCTCAGCTGTCGACATTGCCAACGTCGATGCAGACACACCAGCAGCGCTCGTCTACACCTCGGGCACAACCGGCCGGCCCAAGGGCGCAACCCTGACCCATGGCTGCATTCTCGACAACGCCCAAGCGTTAGCCGACGTGTGGCAGTTCAGCGCCGACGATGTCTTGGTTCACTCGCTGCCGATCTTCCATGTGCACGGTCTGTTCATTGCCTTGCATCCCACAATGTTGCGGGGCGCGTCGGTTCGTTTCCTGCCACGTTTCGATTCCGACGCCGTCATCGATGCTCTCGACCAGGCGACAGTCTTCATGGGGGTCCCGACCTACTACCACCGCCTGCTCGCATCGCCCCGGTTCAACCCCGACGTATGCGCATCGATGCGGCTGTTCACGTCTGGATCAGCGCCAATGACCGAGCTGACCCACGCCGAGTTCACCAAACGAACCGGACGTCAGATCGTCGAGCGCTATGGCATGAGCGAGGCCGGCATCATCGCCTCGAATCGCATCGATGATGTCGTCGCCGGATCGGTAGGCCATGCCCTCGATGGCTACGAACTCCGCGTCGTCGACGACGATGGCGCACCGGTGCTGGTTGGTGTCACCGGCACCGTCGAGGTGCGCGGTCCAAGCCTGTGCGCCGGCTACTGGCGCCGGTCCGACGCCGACGCCGAATCGCGAAACGCCCAAGGCTGGTTCAGCACCGGCGACGTTGGATCGCTCGACGACAGCGGGCGGCTGACGCTCGAGGGACGCTCGAGCGACATGATCATCTCGGGCGGGCTCAACATCTATCCCAAGGAGATCGAGCTCGTCCTCGATGAGATCGACGGCGTCGTCGAGTCGGCCGTCGTTGGTCTTCCCGACCCCGACTTCGGTGAGGCGGTGACGGCCTATCTCGTGCTCGACCCGAACACCCATCTCGAGACCCTCGAGCTCGGCGCAGCGCTCGAAACGTTGGCCCGTTTCAAGCACCCGAAGAGCGTGCACGTCGTCGCCGAACTGCCCCGCAACGCAATGGGCAAGGTCCAGAAGAACCTTCTGCGTACAAACCAACCCAACCCCCAATAGCCTTCGGCGGTGGCTGCCTTCGATTTGATCTCGTCCACCACACGAGCCGGTGTCAGTGTCGACGAGGTCGATCTCACTGCGGCGGGTTCTCCGTCGGCGACGGGCTACCTGCTCGGTCGCAGCAATGACGGGCCGCAACCCTTGGTGGTTGCGCTGCACGACGAACGCGGCGACAAGGCAACCCTGCTGCCTGATCTCGAGACCCTCGCGGCGCGCGGCTTCTTGTGTTTGAGCATCGACAGCCCGGTGACCCGTCGCGCGTCGGCGTCACGCGATCCGTTGGCGGCGTTCACCAGTCAGTTCGAGGTTGCGGTTGCTGCTTTGCAATTGCTGCAGGCGGACCCGACCGTGCAACCCGATCGAGTCGCTCTCATCGGGCGCGGTATCGGCGGCGAAGTTGCCGCCAGCGTGGCAGCACACACGGGCCAGGTTCGGGTAGTCGTAGCGATCGCCCCCCTGCCTGACCGCAGCGAGTTCGTCAGACAGTCGACTCACCCATTGGCCGCAGGGCTGCGCCAGTTCCATGACGGCGACGCTGCCGCTGGCCAGGTCACCGGACTTCGGCCACGACGGCTCGTTGCCCAGCTCGAAGCGGCCGCCGGCACCCACTGGCTGCTGCAAGTGGCCGACGACGACGACCGCTTCAGCGACAAGGATCACGCGACGATGTCGCTGGGCATACCGCGCACGGTGCGCGTGAACCATGTGGCTCACACCCATGACCTCGGCACACGTCAGGCGCGCCGAACCAGGGTCGACTTCATCTCGCAACTCTGCGGCTGAAACCTCAACCGCTCAAATAGTGACGTCCCAACACCAATTGCAACCATTCGGGACGTCACTATTGGTCAGGCCAGACTCGGCCACCGTGTCCATGCGCCGAGATCGGCAGAGATCTCCGCGTCGGGGTGAGGCTCGGCCCACGTGATCAGCAAGCCTTCGATGGCGATCGCTGCGCCGTTCCACGGCTGAAGTTGGCCGTCAGGACCTGTCGGGCGTTGCATGCTGGCGAGTCGTGGGTCGATGTGTTGGCGCAGCGCCACACCTTCGATGATCGACGACACAAGCGCAGCAAAGTCATGGACGCCGAGCGGTTCGCGGGTGCGAATGCCGAAGGTGGCGCTGATCTGTTCGAAGAACTCGACGAATCGTTCACCAAACTCGGACGCGGCGATCCGGAACGCCTCGGTCATCTCGGGGTCG
>JBDNHG010000302.1:0-6409 GCA_041688925.1 Acidimicrobiales bacterium
TCGGTCGACTATTCAGCTCTCGAGGCGCTGCCACTTGCCGGACTCACGGTCGGTTATGTCCCCGACCTGGGGTTTGGCCTGGCCCTCGACGCCGAGGTCGAAACCCAGATGGATCAGGCGATCGAACACCTCGCAGCACAAGGTGTGGCGATCCGACGACTGGCGCCACCGTTCCTGCCGGGTGATCAGAAGCCGGTCGAGCGGTTCTATCAGGCCCGGTACAACGCCGAACTCTGCGCACTTCCGCCTGGCGAACGTGACTTGTCACCGGTCATCAGCCCCTGGGCCCGCCAGGCGAACGATCACAGTGCCACCGAACTGTTCAACGACATGAAAGCGACGGCCGTCCTCCGCGGCCGCACCATGGCGATGATCGACGGCGTCGACTTCCTGCTGCTTCCTACAGTGCCGGTCCCCCCGTACGCGGCCGACGCGTCGGGACATGATCCCGACGACTTCTTCGTGTCACGGTGCAACACATTCCTGTTCAACATCACCGAACAACCCTGCATCTCGATTCCCTGTGGGCTCAGCGACAATGGCCGTCCGATCGGCTTGCAGATCGTGGGTGCTCGATTCGACGATGTCGGCGTACTTCGCATGGCACATAGTGTCGCCGGGCTACTCGAGCCGCTCGGCCCGTGGCCCCGCCCCGAGGCCAGTACCTGACGAACCGGCCGGGCCTGCCATTATTCGCAGGGTTTCAGCAGACCGTGCTGCAATGAGTCGATCAGGTAGAGGTAGTCGGCATCGTGTTCAGATGCCGGATCGGTCGTGCGTTCGAGTGCAAGGAACCCGTGGATGGCGCTGCGGGTGGCTTGGGCGGCGCGCCGAGATTCGGTTTCGGCCAGACCAATACCCTGGTACACGAGCACAAATACCGCCAGTAGCGCAGTATTGGCGGCAGTCAGTTCATCGTCCTCGAGACTTGGCGGGAGCAGCGTCGACGCGAACTGGCCCGAGTGTTCGAGAGCGAACTGTCGATAGGCGACCGCCATTGAGGTGAGCGCCGCTGGGCCCGACGTGCCAATAGCGGCCGTGCGAACCATGTCGGTCAGGTTTCGTGTCGCCGCTACGGCGACCAAATACTTCAGCCCTTCGACACCGTCGGTATGGGTGTAGAGCGTCGATGCGGCAACATCGAGCTTGCTCGCAACACCGGTCAGCGCAAGCGCCTCGAAGCCGTCGTTGTCTGCCATCTCGGTCGCTGCCGCGGTCAAGGCAGCCAAGGTCACACGCTTCTTCGGCATGCAGCGACACTACAACCGTCGATTCAGTTTCGAAATGTCCAATTCATATTCGGCTGAACCGAATGAGATTCGATATACTTGAACAAGTTTCACTTCGAGGAGAGTTCGTGTCCAAACAGATCGTGTATCAGGGTTCGGCGCGTCGACGCCTTCTGGCGGGCGTCGACCAGCTGGCCGATGCGGTCAAGGTCACGCTTGGACCCAAGGGTCGCAACGTCGTCCTGGCATCGTCATGGGGTCCACCCACCATCACCAACGATGGTGTCACGATCGCCAAAGAGATCGACCTGCTCGATCCGTTCGAGGACATGGGCGCCCAGCTCGTGAAACAAGTCGCCACGCAGACCAATGAGGTTGCCGGCGATGGAACCACCACGGCGACAGTGCTGGCCCAGTCGATGCTGCGCGAAGGACTACGAAACGTCGAAGCCGGCGCAAACCCACTCGCACTGCGCCGCGGCATCGAGTCAGCAACGCTGGTCGCCGTTGCGGCCATCGCCGAACTCGCCGTCGAGGTCAAGGACCGTTCCGACGTCGAGAGCGTCGCCACTGTTTCGGCCGCCGACCCCGCTATTGGTGCAGTGCTCGCCGAAGCGTTCGACAAGGTCGGCAAAGATGGCGTCATCACCGTTGAGGATTCCAATACCTTCGGCCTCGAACTCGAGTTCACCGACGGCATGCAATTCGACAAGGGCTACATCTCGCCATACTTCGTGAGCGATCGCGAAAACCAACTCGCCGAACTCGACGACTGTTATGTGCTGCTGAACCAGGGCAAGATCGACCGCGCCGAAGAGCTGCTGCCGCTGCTCGAACTCGTCATGCAATCAGGCAAACCACTGCTGGTCGTCGCCGAAGATGTCGGTGTCGAACCGTTGGCAATGCTCATCGTCAACAAGATGCAGGGCACCTTCACCTCGGTTGCGGTCAAGGCGCCCGGGTTTGGTGATCGTCGCAAGGAAATGCTTGGCGATCTTGCCGTGCTCACCAGTGGCCAGGTCATCAGCGAAGAACTCGGGCTAGACCTGAAGAACACCACGCTCGACATGTTGGGCCAAGCCCGCAAAGTGATCATCACCAAGGACCACACCACAATCATCGACGGAGCCGGAAACGCCGACGATGTCGCCGCCCGAGTCAGCCAACTGAAGCGCCAGATCGAGAACACCGATTCCGATTGGGACCGCGAAAAGCTCCACGAACGGCTGGCAAAGTTGTCGGGCGGAGTCGCCGTGCTCTCGGTCGGGGCCGCCACCGACATCGAGCTCACCGAGCTAAAGTTCCGTATCGAAGACGCCGTGTCCGCAACCCGATCGGCCCTCGACGAGGGGGTCGTTCCCGGTGGAGGCGTCGCGCCGCTACGGGCTCGGGCTGCCGTCGCCAAACATGCCGCGTCGCTGGCCGACGCCGACGAAGCCACCGGTGCCCGCATCGTGTGGCACGCACTCGCATCACCGGCCCGCCAGATTGCAAAGAACGCTGGCCATGAGCCTGGCATCGTGGTCGGCCGGGTCGAAGCAAAGACCGGCGGTTTCGGCTTCAACGCTGCGACCGGGCGTTACCAAGACCTGCTCAAGGCAGGAATCATCGACCCAGCCAAGGTGACCCGCGCCGCAATCGAAAACGCGGCATCGGTCGTAGGGCTCGTCTTGACCACCGAATGCCTCATCGCTGACAAGGCCGACAGGCCCGCCGCGTAACCGGCCTAGCTGCAACCGAACCCAAACAAAGGATGTCCGCAATGGGCAATAAGGGGCCTAGCGGCTAGGTCGACAAGTCCTCTGGCAGGCCCACGAGTTGCGCGGCTTTCGAGCTTCGCGCTCTGCCTACTCGCGCAATCTCTAAGTCAAGTACCTCGGGCCAAACAAAGAAGGCCGGTCGATCGGTGAAAGAAAAGCGGGCCGCCAAAGACGTCAAGAAGGCCGCACAGACCGAAGCCCGCAAAGCCTGGGCCAAGTAGCGCACGCCCATGACCGGGGTCGTCGAGGCGGGTGTGGCCGACCCCACTTTTCGTGCATCCCAACGCACTCGACCCTGAAGAGACATGCTGGATCTGTGATGAGAACGCAGACCGCACATCACAGATGGCCCACAAGGCCGACTCGAAGGACTTAATCGCATGACCACCTGGGAATACCTGATCGTCTCGACCGCCACGCCCGAATCGATTGCGCTGCTCAATGAACATGGCAAACAAGGCTGGGAAGCCGTCGGTCTCGCCGGCGCCGGCCACGGCGAGGGCGCCCTCCTCCTGAAGCGGCCTCTTCCTCAGGCACGCGCCAGTGGCGGACGAATGTAGAACAGCTCGGTAGCGCGTATCGGCGCGCCATTGTCTACGGTCGTAATATGGGGATCCGGTGAACGACGACGCAGAGCCAGCCCCATCACGACGCAGTTCACATGACGGCGAGCGGAACGTGGGTGGTCCCGGCGGCACCGGCCCGGCCGCATCGGTCCCCACAGGGTTCCGCCAGGGCATGCGCGCTTTTCGGCACCGCGACTTCCGCATCTTCTTCATCGGCGCAATCATCTCGAACTCGGGTAGCTGGCTACAGAACCTGGCCGTGCCGTTCGTGCTGTTCGAGCTCACCGGCAAGGCGATCTGGGTCGGGCTGGCCGGTTTCGCCCAGTTCATTCCGTCCTTCGTGCTCGGACCGATCGGCGGCACCCTGGCCGATGGCAACGATCGGCGCAAAGTCTTGTTGGCGACCCAGAGCGCCATGGCAGGTGCCGCGTTCATGCTTTGGGGGGCCTGGGTTCTCGATTGGCGCGAGCCGGTGCTGATTCTCGCAATCGTTGCGCTCACCGGCGTGTTCGCCGGCCTCAACATTCCCAGCTGGCAGGCGTTTGTGCCGGCACTGGTGCCGCGTGAAGACCTGGCTTCGGCGATCACACTCAACTCGACGCAATTCAATGCGGCCCGTGCCATCGGCCCGGCGCTGGCGGGTGTGCTGCTCGCCGTCGCAGGCCCGGCATGGGCGTTCTTCCTCAATGGTCTATCGTTTATCGCCGTGCTCGTAGCGCTGAGCATGGTGAGAGCCTTACCCACGGAACGCAAACCTGGGTTCGCCAAGAAGAGCGTCGCATCAGGGTTCCGTGAAGGACTCAACTACATCAACCGGCGCACCGGTATCAGAGTGAGCATCGTGTGTGCCATGTTGGTGGCATTCTTCGGAAATCCAATCACGCAGTTCACCGTCGTGTTCGTGTCCGACGTCTACGACGCTGGACCGCGAGTGCTCGGCGTTCTTGCCGCGGCGGTCGGTGTTGGCGCCGTCATGATCGCACCCATGTTGTCGACATGGGACGGCGTCGTGACCCGCTCAGCCCTTGTGCGGTGGGCGCTGCCAGGCTATGCGATCGCCGTCATAGCGTTCGGCCTCGCGCCGGTTTGGCCGTTGGGTCTCATTGCGCTGCTCTTCGTCGGGGCCGGCTTCCTCGTGGTTATCGCCACCACGAACACCGCGGTGCAGATGATCGTCGCCGACGAGATGCGGGGCCGTGTCATGTCGGTACGCGTCATGGGCTTCACGCTCGCTTTCCCCGTCGGATCGCTGGTGCAAGGTGCGCTGGGCGATGTGTGGGGACCGCAGCTGACGGTCGTGCTGTCAGGATCTATTCTGCTTGTGGTGGCGCTGTGGATGTGGACCCAACCAACCCTGCTCGATCACCTCGACGCCCTCGACGACACACCCAACCGATAGTCGGCGACTACTGCTCAGATCACCAGCAGACTTCGAAGGCGGCGGCGTTGATGCCGCTTCCCATGCCGACGAGCAGTACCTGATCGCCGTGGTTGACACGGCCGGCGTCTACTTCTTTCGACAACACGGTCGGTACCGATGCGGGCCCGGTGTTGCCGAACTCGGGATATAGGCGAGGCACACGTTCGGGATCGAACTTGAGCAGATCGACGAGCATGTCGGTGTGCACCTTGCTCACCTGGTGAATGGCAAAGGTGTGCACATCGGCGATGGTCCAGCCGAATGCTTCGGCTGCTTCAGCCCATCCGTCTTCGGCCAGTTCGAGGCCGCCCATCAGCAGGGCATGTGCGTCGGTGCGACCGCCGTCATAGTTGCCGACGCTGAGCGCATGGTGCTGTGTCGCCGACACGCTGAGGCCACCCATGAACCGCGCCTGTTCATCGCCTGGTTCGGCGATCGATATGACCATCGCCACCCCGGCGGAGCCCAACGTAAGGCAGGCGAACTGCTCGCGGAACGACGCTTCGTCGGTCTCGGGATCCTGCAAATTACGCAGCGTATTCTCGACGATTGGGCGGCTGTCTTCGCCGGCAACGATCAGCGCGTGTTCGATCTCGCCACGTTCGATGAGCGAGGCAGCAAGTGATGCACCTTGCAGGAATCCAAGACATGCGCTGCCGATATCGAAGTTGATGCAGTCTCGGCCGAGCCCGATCTTGCCCTGCACGATCGCGGCCGTCGATGGCTCGAGATAGTCGCGGCTCACCGATGTGTTGATGACCGCGCCGATCTTCGACGGATCGACAGGGCTCGCCGCCAGCACTTTTTCAGCTGCGAGCGCGGCGGCATCGCTGGGTGACATCCCTTGGCTCCAGAACCGGCGATTGGTGATGCCAGTAAGGGCTTCGAGCAGACCAGGCGGCATCGAAAGCCGCTCCATCGTCGCAGCGATTTCGTTTTCGAGCTCAGACGACGAAACTACAACGTCGGCGTCGACGTGTGCGAGGGCGCTGATCGCGACCTTGGTGAATCTTGATCTCGGGGCTGCCACGGTTTACTCCCTCGACCTACCGACGACTCGGCACGATCGTTGGACTGTCGGGTACTATACGCGCTGCGAATGAACACCAGAACTAGAACGGCAAGACTTCCGCCAGCGGGCCTGCCGGGCCTGGATCCGACATGGTCCACACTGGTCACGGCCGTCGACGGCTCAGGTGTCGAGCGCACCTGGCATGTGCTCGACACCGGCGTGGCATCTACGCGAGGAACCGTGCTTTGTGTGCACGGAAATCCGAACTGGTCGTACATGTGGCGCGAACTCGCTCGCACCCTGACCGACTGGCGTGTGATCGCCGTCGATGCGCTCAACATGGGGTTTTCGGAACGCACGGGCGGCATGCGGCGACTGGCAGATCATGTGTCAGACCTCGACGCTGTTACTCGAGAACTTCA
>JBDNHG010000303.1:0-3824 GCA_041688925.1 Acidimicrobiales bacterium
AAGTGTTGTTACCGCTCGAGCGCAGGTTGGATTGCGGTAGCGAAGCGTTCGGTGTTGCTCGACCAGAGGTCGATGATGCTCGACCCCATCGCCGAACCAGCGATCAGGGCAGCGCCGACGACGGCGATGAACAAGAAGGCGTATTCGACGAGAATCGAGCCGTGATCTGGGTCGGGATGCTGCGTGACCGCAACTGCGAGACGATTCCTCAATTCCTGAAGTGAGAACATAGTCTCGCTCTAGGGCATGAATACACTACCGTCAACTCTTTAAGTCATATGGCCTACAAAACGCGACGCTATGCCCACAAAGGGTGATGCAGCGTGGCTCCTTCGCCGAAGTGCCCGAAGTGCCCGAAGCGGCCCCTGCGACAGGAGGGCTCTCGGCGGGCGAGCTTCGAGCGGGTTGCTGTGGAGCGGGCGGCTACCGTCCGGTCCAGTTTGGCGAGCGCTTCTCAGAGAACGCCTTTGGCCCTTCGACGAAATCTTCGCTCTTCCAGAGATCGACAACGGCGTCGTACTTGCCCTCGTACGCAGCGCGGATGCCGCCTTCTTCGAAGCCTTGCATCGCTGCTTGTTTCGTCGCACGAATCGACATGGGTGAGCAGTCGAGAATCAGCTGGGCCCAGCCTCGGGCACGATCCATGAGCTGGTCTGGAGCGACGACCTCATTCACGAAACCGAGTTCAAATCCTTCGGCGGCGGGCACATGGCGGGCGGTGAGCATCATGCCCATTGCTCGTTTCAGCCCGATCTGGCGGGGAAGTCGATGCACGCCACCGGCAAGTGCTGCCAGCCCGACCTTGGGCTCGGGCAACGCGAACCGGGCGTTGTCTGAAGCAATGATCAGATCGCAAGCCAACGCAATCTCGAACCCACCACCCATCGCTACGCCATTGACGGCGGCGATGATCGGCTTGCTCAGATCCCATCGAGAGGTGATGCCACCGAAGCCCGTTGCCGGGGCAGCCGAGCGGTCGCCGCCTTCGGCCTGGTAGCGCAGATCGTTTCCGGCGCAGAACGCCCGATCGCCTTCACCGGTGATGATCGCCACCCACAGATCGGGGTTGGCGGCGAAGTCATCGAACACGGCGGCCATCTCGGCGTTTCCGGGCGGATGCAGCGCGTTCATCCGTTCGGGTCGGTTGATCGTGACGATCAACAGGTTGCCATCTTGCTCAGCAGTACAGAATTCTCCCATGCCACAAACCCTAGTAGTACCCGTTGATCAGACTGTTAGGCAACCGGGCGGCTCGGTGTGGCCGCGCATGAGATCAGTGTTTGACCGAGCGATGGTTCAGCCGGGTCTCGTGGCGTTCGATGGCCAACTCGACGAGCCGCGTGATCAGCTCGGCATATCCCACGCCGCTTGCCTGCCATAGTTTGGGGAACATCGAGATCGGCGTAAATCCCGGCATGGTGTTCACCTCGTTCAGCAGGAACCCACGACCCTGTTCCTCATAGAAGAAGTCGATGCGGGCAAGGCCCTGCACCCGAAGCGCCTCGCCGACGCGGCATGCGAGTTGCTGGACCTCGGCGGTGGCGTCGGCGCTGAGCGCTGCGGGGACGAGCGTCTGAGCGACGCCATCGTGGTACTTGTCGTCATAGCTGTAGAACGCATCGCCGGGCACCACTTCGCCCGGAATCGACGCTTCGAGTGTGCGGTTGCCTAACACGCCGACTTCGATTTCTCGTCCCTTGATCGCTTCTTCGACGACAATCCATTCGTCGTAGTTGGAAGCGACGGTCAGCGCCTGTTCGAGTTCCTCGACTGATGTGGCTCGGCTCACGCCTATCGACGAACCCATGTTCGCTGGCTTCACGAAGGTCACTGCGCCGAGGTCGGCCATGAGTTCGCCAGGTGTCGCTGCGGTGATGTCATCGGCGTGCAGGGTGGTCCACCGAGCCTGAGCGACGCCATAGCTGGCTGCGGTCTGCTTGGCCATTGCTTTGTCCATACACAACGCTGAGCCGAGTACCCCCGAGCCGACGTAGGGCACGCCGGCCAGGTCGAGCATTCCTTGCACGGTGCCGTCCTCTCCCAGGGGGCCGTGCAGCAGCGGCAGCACCACTACCGGCAGCTCGCTCTGTTGAATGACGCCCAGCGGCTCGATCTTGTCGCCGATAGTTTCGAGTGCCGGCGGCAATTCGTCGATGTGGCCGGCTGCGATGCGGGCCCCCGTGTCGGTGCGAATCCAGTCGCCCGAACGGGTGATGCCTATAGCGTCGACCGCGAACCGGGTCGGGTCGACGGCGGCAACCACGTGCCGCGCTGTGACGCATGAGACATCGTGCTCAGCTGATTCACCACCGAAGAGCACCACCAACCGGTATTGCTGTGTCATGTCTTGACAATAGTGGGCGACCGTCGCGTCCTTGCGCACTAGGGACCGATCCTCTCGCGGACGACACGGTCAGCTCGAGTGGCGGCGTCGGCGCTTCGATTGGTGCGAAACTAGTGTCATGCGGCTGACAGCAAGCGACATCGCCACGATCACAGCCGGCCGGTTACACGGTCCCGATGTGACGTGCGATGGAACCTCGATCGATACCCGCACGATCGCTGCTGGTCAGTTGTTCGTGCCGATCGTCGACGCCCGCGACGGACACGACTTCATCGGCGTTGCGCTCGCCGCGGGATGTGGCGCGTATCTGACCGAACGCGAACCCAACGGTGGCACGGCGATTGTCGTCGACGACACCTCCGAAGCGCTGACCTTGCTCGGACGTGCGGCGCGCCGGCGACACACCGGGCCGGTGATTGGTATCACTGGTTCGGTCGGCAAGACATCGGTCAAAGACCTGACACTTGCGGCCATAGGTTCCACTCGCACTGCCCACGCCAGCGAACGGTCATTCAACAACGAACTGGGCGTGCCGCTCACCCTGCTCAACGCACCCGACGACACCGAGGTGCTGATCATCGAGATGGGCGCCCGCGGTATCGGCCACATCGCCGAGTTGTGTGAGATCGCCCGGCCCGACATCGGCATCGTGACCTACGTCGGAGCAGTGCATACGAGCGAGTTCGGCAGCATCGAAGCGGTCGCCACGGCCAAAGCCGAGCTGGTCGCCTCATTGCCATCGACGGGTCGAGCGATCTTGAACGCCGAGTGCTCGCCGGTTCTGGCTATGCAAGCCAAAAGTCCCGCACCGGTGACCACCTATGGCAGTGGCGGCGACGTTTGCGCAGTCGATGTCGTCGTCGACAGTGCGCTGCGTCCGAGTTTCCAGCTCGTTTCGTCTGGGCGGTCGTATCCGGTAGCGCTATCCGTGCATGGCGTGCACCAGGTCTCGAACGCGCTCGCTGCTGTTGCGGCCGCCGAGGCCGTCGGCGTTTCGACCGCCCAGGCGATCGAGGGTCTCGCTAACGCGACATTGTCGCCGTGGCGAATGGAGCTGGGCCACACACCCGAAGGCGCAGTCGTCATCAACGATTCCTACAACGCAAACACGGTGTCGATCGAGGCCGCTCTGCGCTCGCTCGCGGCGCTCGACGCGGTGCAACGTTTTGCGGTTCTGGGTGTCATGGCAGAACTCGGCGACCGCCACGACGAAGACCACCGGGCCATGGCTGCACTGTGCGACGAGCTGGACATCTGGCTGATCGCCTATCAAGAACCGGCCTACGGAGTGGTGCCGTTGCATACCTTTGACGACGTGATCGCCAAGCTCGGTGCGCTCAATCGATTCGACGCCATTCTGGTCAAGGGAAGCCGAGTCGCCGGCCTCGAAGCGCTTGCCCATCAGCTGATGGCGCCCAAGGGGCCTGGCGAGTAGGTCGACAAGTACTCGCGCAGGCCCACGAGTTGCGCGGCTTTCGAG
>JBDNHG010000304.1:0-6093 GCA_041688925.1 Acidimicrobiales bacterium
CGCAGCCGGAGCACTCGTGGCATTGTCGCTCGCACCGCTCGGAGCAGCCGTCATCGTGCTGCGGCGCAAAGAGCCACTCCCGTGAGGCTGACGCTGCGGCGGATGGCGATCGGGTTTGGGTTAATGGCGCTCTTTCTTGCTGGGGCGGCGTGCGGCAGTGAGCAAGCGGTCGACGGTGAACTGCCAGGGCTTGCACCCGCGCATGGCTCGGCATTGACAGCCGAATGGGCTGAGATTGCTGCTGGCCTCGACGCACCCATCACCGACACAGCCGCGACCTCGTGCCACCGAGGCGAGCCCCGTTGCCTGGCAGCGGTCATCACCGAGATGGAAGCCCGTTTGGCGGCCCATCGGTGTGCGCATACGGCCCCGTTCGCATTCACCTACCTCGAGATGACACGTGGTGTCGCCAATCACGTCGACGACTTCGAGGACGCTGCGCTCATTTCCATCGTCGACGCTCGCTTCGCGCAGCAGTACTTCGATGCGTTCGACAACTGGCAAGCCGGACGGGTCGACGATGTTCCCGCAGCGTGGCAGATGGCGTTCGCAACCGCCGACCGGCAAGAGTCTTCGGCAGCGCTCGATCTGATTCTGGGAATGAATGCGCACATCAGCCGCGACTTGGCCTACATCGTGGCGACCGCAGTGGCCAATGATCCCGACCGGCGGGAACAACCGGCCGACTACCTCCGTGTCAACGTTGTGATCGCCGGGGTCAAGTCCCCCATGCTGGCCAGGGCTGCTGATCGTTTCGACCCCAACCTGTTCCTGCTCGACACGGAACTGACCGCCGAGGGAGCCCCCGATCCGGTGACGCTCATCGGCGACTGGCGAGCATTCTCGTTCGATCTCGGTCAGCGACTTGCCACCGCTCCCTCGCCAGCGGAACACGAAGCGGTGATAGCCGAGATCGAGCGCACGTCGACGGCGGCTGCAGCTGTTCTCATCGCTGCCGATGGGGCCGAAGGAACCCAAGAGTTGGCAGGAGCCATCGCAGGCCGACCCGCGGGATCGACCGAGTTCCTCGACCCAGTCGCCCGTCGAGCATTCTGCGAGCGCAACAACTAACTCGCTCCGACCTCGCTGAACGGCGTGACGACAGCAACGGCGAATAGTGACGACCCCTGGGGACGTCACTATTGGTCGCTCATTCAATCTGCACTTCGGCGAGACTTGCCCGGGGCAACCGACTTCCCGTCATGGTCTGGATCCATGGTGGCGATCACACCGACGGTGCGGGTTCTGAGCCGCTCTATCAGTCGAGCGATGCGCTGCCGTCACGCGGATGTGTCCTCGTCACGATCAACTACCGCTTGGGCATGTTCGGCTTCATGGCGCATTGACGACGAAGAACGATCGCGACGGCGGCTGCCAGGCCGATTGCCAAACCAATGATCACGAGCCGGCCTCCGCTCGATGAGGCCCGCGCTTCGGTCTGCACACTCGAGCGATACATCGAGGCCAACTCGGTGACCGGATTCTGTCCATCGCCGCGTTTGGCAGATGCCGTTAGGTCGACGACATTCGGCGCAGAGCGGGAACCGTCTCGATCGATCACCGACACATGGGCGAACAACGCCGTCTGGTCACCGCAGCGGGCGTCACCTCCAGCGGTACTGCCCGCCTCGAGCGCAGCCACGAGTCGCTCCGCCAGGCTTCGGTTGCCGTCGAGGACAAAGGCGTCGATTGCATCGTTCACAACGTCTTCGCTCACCAAGATGTTGCCCTGAACCGACACGTTCGTTTCCTGGCGATCCAGAGCGACCAACGAGTTTTCGGAGCCGGTGTAGCCCGCAGCCGATCCATCCATCGCGGCGACGCCGTGTTGTCGATCGGCAGGCGCACCATCGAAGTTTGTGTTTGTGACCGCAGCAAGAATTGCATCAGGGTCCTCACCCTCGATCAGCAGGCGTTCGATCTCATCTCGGGCGGCCGGGATGTACAACGCCTGCGAGATGCCCGCTCCCTTGCCCGGAGCCAGTGCGATCAGATCGAACCCGCCGGTCCTATCGAGCAGGTCGAGGGGGACACAACTGGCGACGGCAACACCGACCTGCCCCGTCTCAGGATCGACTCCGACGATGGACCACGTCGCGCCGGCCGGCAGTGCGGTGATCAGAAGCAGCACCGCCACCCCAACGATCAGCCCTACCGCTCGTCTCATATCGATGATCCTCGGTTCAGACGCTGCGCGACCCGAGCATAGAACCCACCGGCAGTCATCCCGACCGCAAGGTAGTGATGACCGTCAAGGCCGATGTCGACGCAGGCCAGTACCCAATCGAGTTCCTGCTCACCGCACCCGACGGGTCACAAACGGTGCGCTGGATCATCTCCGTCGGCCGACCTTCGACACGCAACCCACGCCACATCACAACACGACAAGAACCAGGGGATTGCCGATGGCCCCCTGGTTCTTGCGCGTCTGCTCACCGTCCCGAATAGGAACGCGAGACAATTGTTTGACTAGGTTGAGTTTTGACCAGGGGGAAGTCATGCATGACCTAATCGTTCGCAACGCCCGAATTGTCGATGGCACTGGTGCCGAAGCCTTTATGGGCGACATCGCCATCACCGACGGCCGCATCAGCGGAGTGGGTTTGATCACCGAGCCGGCTCGAGAAGAGATCGACGCCGAGGGTCACCTCGTGACCCCAGGCTTCGTTGACATTCACACGCATTACGACGGCCAGGTGTGCTGGGACAAACAGGTGACCCCCAGCAGCTGGCATGGCGTGACCACGGCCGTCATGGGCAACTGTGGTGTTGGGTTCGCTCCGGTTCGCCCCGGCACCGAAACCCAGCTGGTCGAGCTGATGGAGAGTGTCGAAGACATCCCCGGCACCGCGCTGCACGAGGGCATTCCCTGGGGTTGGGAAAGCTACGGCGAATACCTCGACGCCATCGACACGCCGTACACCGTCGATATCGGCTCGCAGGTTCCGCACGTGGCCTTGCGTCACTACGTCATGGGCGAGCGTTGCTACGACGACGCCACGGCCGACGACATGGTCCAAATGGCCGACATCACCAAAGAAGCACTGATTGCCGGCGCCATGGGTTTCTCGACGTCGCGGTTCTATGGCCACATGGACAAAGACCGCAACCTCGTGCCCGGCACCAACGCCACGGCTGACGAGATGTTGGCTATCGGTGACGCCATTGCCGAAGTCGATCACGGAACAATGGAAGTCATCTCCGACCATCTTGACACTGAAGAAGAACTCTTCTGGGTCGAGCAGATCGCACGCAAGACCAAGCGGCCGATGACCTTCCTCGTCACACCTGAAGTGCATTCAGGCATCTGGGAGCTCGCCGCCCGTCTGAATCCCGAAGGTCTGCAGATCCGCCCGCAGGTCGGCGCGCGACCAGCTTCGGTGCTCATGACGCTCGAAGGGACACTGAACCCAATTCGTCAGTTCCCGTCCTACGCCGACATCAAGGAGCTGTCCTTCGACGAGCAGCGTGCCGCCCTGCGAGATCCCGAGTTCCGTGCCCGGATACTGGCCGACGAACCCAAGGTTTCGAGCGATCGCGACACCAACCGCATGATCAGCACCTGGGACAAAATGTTCGTGCTGCCAAAAGATCTCAGCTACGAGCCCGACTATTCAGACTCGATCGCCGGTCATGCCGAGGCCAAGGGCTGCCATGTGCGCGAAGCGTTGATGGATGCAATGGCCGACGGTCGGCCGCTGCTGTATCTGTTCGGCAACTACCCCGGCGACCTCGAAGAACAACGCAAGGCGATCGAGAACGAACTTTCTGTCTTCGGCCTGTCTGACGGCGGCGCCCACTGCGGTGTGCTCTGCGACGCCAGCGTGCCGACCTACATGCTGGCCTACATGACCCGCGACCGGGTCAAGGGTCCAAAGATGTTGCTCGAGCATGTCGTGCACAAAATGACCCAAGACACCGCGCTCGTCTACGGCATGCACGATCGAGGCGTCATCGCCGAGGGTTACCTGGGCGATCTCAACATCATCGACTTCGACCAGCTGAAGTTGGAAGATCCCGAGATGGTCTACGACCTGCCTGCCGGCGGCAAGCGCATCGTGCAGCGGGCTCAGGGCTACATCGCCACCATCAAGCGTGGCGAGGTGACCTATCGCCAGGGCGAACACACCGGCGCCATGCCGGGTCGTCTCATCCGCGGCGGCCAGATCTAGCCACACCGCCGATCGCGTCTACCAGAACGAGCGTGTACGCCGTACACGCTCGTTCTATCAGTCGCCTGCGTCTGGAGTGAGCCCGTCTCCATAGCAGGTGTCGACGACACCGTCGCCGGTCGTGTCCCGCTCCACGGGGAAACCCGGCGGACACCCCGAGTCGATTGCCGTATCAGGCTGCTGGACCTGGCCGGCGAGGCAGGCATCGGGCGCGCCGTCGCCAGTCGTATCGACCTCAACGGGCCGTTCGGGCGGACATACCCGGTCCGTACCGCCGTCAGGCTCCTGGCTCGGGTGCGCGTAACAGGTGTCGATGAGACCATCGCCGGTCGTATCGGCTTCGAACGGGAAATCCGGAAACTGGCAGACCGAGTTGAGCGCTGGGTCCGGTTGGTCACCCGGATCACGAAGGCAGACGTCGGCGATGCCGTCGCCGGTCCTATCGCCCTGGAATGGCGCATCCTGCGGGCACCATGGATCGAGTGCCGCTGCCACACCAATTATCGGCAGATCGTGGCGCAGCCGCGCCCAGAGTTCTGCTGGATAGGAGCCACCCATCACCGCTCGTCCTCCGACATCGAGCATTGGTTCGTTGTCGGGTTGGGCCACCCAAACAGTCGTCGTGAAGCCGTCGGCAGTGCCGACGAACCAGGCCGCTCGGAACTCGGGATCGGAGCCGGTGAAGCCTGCAACCTGCACATCGCTCAACTGGGCGCGGGTGCCGGTGCCGCGTTCGACGTTGGCCACCATGATGTCCATCAGGCCCGCGGCAGCTTGCGCTGACATGACCTGGGCCGCCTGGCCGCGCCGATAGATGCTCCGTCCATCAGCCGTGAGCACCTCGCTGACGAAGCCGAGCAGCGGAAGGCGGCCACCGTTGGCCGCGCTGACAACGGCACCAGCTTGCTCGGCTGCGGTCAGGGAAGGGGTGTTGGTGACAGCACCATCGACATCCGCTCCAGTCATCAACCCAAGCATCTTGATCGGGTCACCTCCGAGCATTACTTCGAGCCGAGCCTCGCCACACCGACTCGCCCGCGTCGCCTGGTCCAGAAGCGATGCACTGCCTCCGGTGCTACCTCCATAGTTCTCGATTGTGATCGTGCCAGAACCGAGGTCGACTTCGCACGGGCCGGTGCCGTCAACCACGCTGTCGACAGTCATACCGGACTCGAGTGCCGCGGCATAGATCGCGATGCGCGCCGAGCCGGCAGGTTGCGCCAGACCGAGGCTGGTCCCGTTGCGAGACGTAGCGCCGACGATCTGGCCGGTCGCATTGTCGACGGTGACGGCGGCAGCATCGAGTTCGACGCTCAGTTCAGCGAACGCGGCCGAGGCGCGTGTTGCAAGCTCGGGATCGAGAGCGATGCGCACCATCAACCCATCCTGGGCGATTACCCGCCGGCGCTCTGCAACCGTGTCACCGAGCCCGAGTACATCGCTCAACAGCTCGGCCTCGATCTGATCAACGACCCACGACTCGAGCGCTGGCGACGTCTCACCAATGGTGTACAACGACAACCCGTCTGCACCGACGACAACGGCCGCACGACCGACCGGCTGGCCGGGGCTCGGCGTCGTATCGGACGTCGACTCGCCAGATAGAACCGATAGTGATGGGTCGCCTGATGGGCGATTCACGGCAACTCCCACGAGAGCGATCACGAGAAGAGCCGCAGCAGCTGCAGCTAGTCGTACGTGACGCCGGTTGCCGCTGGCGACAGTGGCATGGGCATCGATTGGCCGCTCGCCGAGCTCGGGCGGAGGGGGTGCGGCGGCCGCAATCTCGCCCATGAGCTGGCGTAGACGACGGTCGGTCGAGTCGGATTCCATCATCGGAGTACCTTTCGAAGTTTGGTTCGGGCGCGTGCGAGTTGACGCCTCACGGTGCCGTCGCTCACTTCGAGCACCGCGGCGACAG
>JBDNHG010000305.1:0-5133 GCA_041688925.1 Acidimicrobiales bacterium
CACCATCGCGCGTGGCGACAGCCGCCGCATTGTGGAGGTGACGACGCCGTCGGTGTCAGCACCTCTCAAAGACCTGGACGACTGGTTCGTCGAAGGCTCGCTCGACCATGACCACAATGACGTTCGTACCGCTTTCGCACACGCAGCAGTCCGCACCGAGCGCTTGTTCAACCTGTCGCAACGACTGATCTACAATCGTCAAACCACCAGCACCAACCACCCCGAAAGGCCGTCATGACGAGGGCAAGTGCACGCCCGAACTCCGCGGTTGTCTCAGACCCACGTCATTCTCAGATCCACCTCACTCTCAGACACAGCTCATCATCGCCGAAGATGCCAGCCAACCGAAAGAAGCGCAATGATGCTTGATCTGAACGAGCTCTTCCAAAGATTCCGGGCTCGACCCGTCGACGGCTACGTCAACCTGGCCGGATATGACCCGTCCGACACGCCTTACATGGACGACGAAGACGACGCCGAGGACGAACTCGAAGACGAGATGCACGAGCAGCTATTCGACGCGCACGAACTGGTCTTCGCGGAGAATAAGCAGTCGGTACTGCTCGTGCTGCAAGGCCTTGACTGCAGTGGCAAGAACGGCACGATCAAACACGTGGTCATCGCCATGAATCCGGTGGGGGTTCGCACGGCGTCGTTCGACGAGCCGACGAAGGAGGAACGTGCTCAGCATTTCCTCGAACGCGTTCGCCCCGAAGTCCCTCGGCCGGGCGAACTCGGCGTGTTCAACCGCTCGCACTACGAGGACGCGATCGTGCCGATGGTGCTCGGTACCGAAGATGAGGACACACTCGCGACACGGATCGATGAGATCAACAAGTTCGAAGCGGAACTGGTGGCCAATGGCACCACGATCGTGAAGTGCATGCTCCACATCTCCTTCGACGAGCAGCGTGAACGCTTCCTGCGTCGGCTGCGCCGCGACGACAAGCGCTGGAAGTTCTCCGAATCAGACGTCGAGATGCGGAGCCACTGGAATGAGTTGCAGGCGGCATACGCCGACGTGTTGGCCCAGACGACCAACGATGCCGCTCCGTGGTATGTGATCCCCGCCGATCACAAGTGGTATCGCAACTGGATCATCGCGAAGCTGTTGCTGGCGACCTTCGATTCGATGGGTGCCGCGTACCCGCAACCCGATTTCGATCTTGATGACCTCCGCGCTCGCCTCGAGCCGCCGAACTGAGGGGGCGGATCAACGGATGCCGAGGGATCAGTCTGGCGGTGGTTCGGACCAGGACGACCAGAGCAACAAGCGGCGCGGGGACTTGCGTGGGCTGTGGCCGGTGGTGTCGCCACCGTCATCGTCAGCTCGGTGTTTCTCCTGATGCTGCTCAGTTTTCCGCTCGGCAAAGCGGAGGTCGACGCGAACTGGTACATCTGGGCGTTCTATGCCGTCGTAGTCTCGATCGCCGGCCGGCGATACGGCGGGACCCTGAGCGTTTCCGTCGGGCCGGGCGAACGCTCCTTGCCATGGCGCTGCTCGCGGGTTGGGTCCTGGCGGCTGCTGCCGTTTGGCAGCCGCACGGGGATCAGCAAGAATGACTGCCGGGATCGCTCCCAGGAGCTATGAAATCGCGGGTACTCGCGTGCCCCACCGATTCCGCATGACAGATCGATGCTGACCCTCGTTGTCTTCATCGTCGTCTCAGGCGCACTCACAGTCGGCGCCGCATGGGGAATCTACGGAACCCTCCCTGAACCGGTCGAGGGTTTCCTCGTCGCAGTCGCAGGCGGTGCGCTGTTGGTTTCGGCTGTTCTGGAACTGATCGAACCATCCACCAAGCAGGCGTCGTTGCTCCTCGCACTCGCGGTGGTTGGAGTTGGCGCTGTCGTGTTCTCGCTCCTCGACAAGACCGTGAAAGAGAAGTGGGGCTCCGACAGCGGAGGCGGCCTCTTGGCCGCGATCACTCTCGACGGCATCCCCGAGAATCTCGCGCTCGGCGTCGCCCTCATCGGAGCGGGACCGAAAGAAGTGGCTGCGCTCTCGGGTGCCATCCTGCTGTCGAACCTACCCGAGGCCGCTGGAGGCGCCAAACAGATGTCGAGTAGCGACCGTTCGAACATCGCTGTATTCGGTCTCTGGACAGGCGCCGCCGTGTTGCTGTCGATGGCGGCACTGATCGGAAACCTGGCCTTCGCCAACGTTTCGCAGAGCGTGCTCGCCTACGTGCGCTGTTTCGCCGGAGGTGCGGTCGTGGCGTCGCTCGCGACCGAGGTGTTTCCCCGAAGCGTTCAAGAAGGACAGCTATGCCGCCGGGGTTCGCCGCCGCGCTCGGTCTGTGCCTTGCGATCTACCTCCACCAGCTCGGCTGAACCGGACTGCGTCGACCTGCTGGGGCATTGTTGCGTTGATCGATCGAGTGTTGGTTCGCGGCTGATTGATGACCTGGCCCGTTTGGTGATTCAGCTGAATCCGGCAAGCTCGCCAAACGCTAAAATTCAGCGAACGTTGGGCTCAAGGTTTGACTTTGCTTCGAAGTGGGAACTACTGATGGATGAAGTCTAAATCTCTTGGTCAAGCAGGATTGCAAGGATGGCGCACGAAGGTTGCTGACACGGTTGCGAAGCCTGTCGCGCGGCGATCATCACGGGTTTCAGAGGATGACATCCGTGCAGCGGTCGGTGCGATCTTTTTGTTGCTGACCGCAAGCTACGTCTTGAAGGCGGTTCGGGAGATCTTGGCCCAGCGGGACTGAGGCCTCACGACGGTCATCGAGGCAGCGCCCTCCGGTCCCGCGGCCGCTTTGTGGCCCGGCCCAATCGCCAGGTCGTTCGCATTCACACGCCTTCAATCGGATCCCGACCGGTGGCGAGTGACCGGCCGTAGCGACACATCGACGACCGTAGATACTAGCTTGACTGGCGTTCGCGCCGCCTCGACGAGGCCCCGACCCAAGAGCGACCCGGCTTTTCGCCCGCTTGGCAGTCGGATCCAACCCAGCGCACCAAAGGCAACGAGCGAACCCAACGCAACGACCACCATGGCACCAACGGCGTACATCCAGCCGCGCTCATTGGCGAGCCCGGGCAGGTTGGAGAAGTTCATGCCGAAGATGCCGGCGATGAGCGACAGGGGAAGCATGATCGCGGCGTACACAGTCAGCACCTTGGTGACCTCGGTGGCCTTGCGAGCTTCAGCGCCACGGTAGGCGTCGAGTACTTCGGCGAGCGCGGTTCGAGCGGCCTCGAAACTGTGGGCAGTGCGTGACGCAAGGTCGAACACGTCGGCGAAACGACGTTGCCCTCGCGACGTGATCAGCGGCGACAGGCTGCGGCGCAGCACATCGAGCGCCTCGCGCTGAGGATGCACCACCCGACGCACCCGAGCCAATTCGGACCGCATGATCGTGAGATCGGTGATCAGTGATGGTTCCGCTTCGAGCGCGTCCTCGATCAGTTCATCGACGCTGCGATCGAAGACCTCGACCACCGACATGTGGCGTTGAGTGAGTACATCGGCCAACCTGGCCAGCAATTCATCGGGCTGCTCGGTGCTGAGATCTGATGTTCGTTGGACGTGATCCCACAATGCGTCGATCGCCGGCGATTGCTCTTGGTGCACCGTCACCAAATGTGTGCGCGTCAGAAAGCAGTTGACCTGATACGTGTCGATCTCATCCTCGCGGAGGCCATGCAGGACGACCAGCAAGTGATCGTCGAAGTCATCGACCTTGGGCAGGTCACCTCCGTCGATGGCATCGCGAACCCCGAGCTCATCGAGACCGAGCTCGTCGGCCAGCGTGAGAAAGGCATCGTTGTCGTCACCATCGTTGACGATGACATCAATCCACAGCCAACCGTCGCCTTCGGGCTGCGTGTCTTCGCTGACCTCGGCCAGCTTGTCGATGCCGGCAACCAACACTCTCATGCATACTACCATGCATACAACCTTTGCAGACCGCGCACCACAACTGGCTTCGTTGGTTGAAAAATGTCGGCTTCGACCAGCGACGTCCCAGCCCCGCGCACCTGGCGAACGAGGGTTAGGCGAGCCCCGACCTGGGTAGTCATCGCGGACCCGGCGCACAGCAACCGTTCTGCTGTGACAGACAAGCCGAGTCGAGGAGACCCTGCAATGAATGCTGCCGACGTGCTGGTGAAGCGACTCGAGGAACACGGCGTGACAACCGTGTTCGCTCTGCCCGGCGAAGAGAACCTGGCGGTTGTCGAGGCGCTTGCCGAGTCGACCATCTCGCTGGTTGTGGTGCGCCACGAGCAGCACGGGGCATTCATGGCCGCGACGCACGGACGCCTGACCGGGCGACCCGGCGTCTGTCTGGCAACACTCGGTCCTGGCGCGCTCAACCTGTTCACCGGGCTGGCCCACGCCGAACTCGGCGGCATGCCAGTCATTGCACTGACAGGTCAGAAAGCGCAGCAAGACAACGACGAGGGATCGTTTCAGGTCGTCGACATCGTCGCCGCTGCCCGCCCGGTCACCCGGTGGGCCACGTCGATAGCCGACCACAAGAACGTCGCCGCCACCATCGACGAGGCGTTCAATCGGGCACTGAGCGGTCGACCCGGAGCCGTGCTGGTCGAACTTCCCGAAGACATCGCCGATATCGAGACCGAGCCAGTGCATCTACCTCTGCCGACTCGAACGCTGTCGGTACCCGGTGACCAGGCGCTCACCGCCGCGGTCGAGATGATCGATGCTGCCGAGCGTCCTGTGTTGCTGGTCGGCGAAGGCACGAACAATCCG
Source organism: Acidimicrobiales bacterium (assembly GCA_041688925.1). GTDB lineage: Bacteria > Actinomycetota > Acidimicrobiia > Acidimicrobiales > UBA10347 > UBA10347. Next base: position 4,727 of record JBDNHG010000305.1, read on the forward strand.
CTCACCGCCGAGGCGGTGCGTATTTTCGCCGAGGCGACGGGCATTGGTGTGCTGGCCACCCAACTCGGCAAGGGAGCCATCGCCGAATCACATCCGCTGTCGATGCGGTCGTTGGGAATCCATCGACCCGACTACGCACACTTGGCCATCGAACCAGCCGACCTCGTTATCGCGGTCGGCTACCAGCCGGTCGAACACCCGCCGTTGGCCTGGAATCCGCTCGCCGACAAACCCATAGTGCATATCGCCCCCTGGCCCGCAGCCATCGAGCGTGGCTATCAACCTGGCCTCCAGCTCCTTGGCGATCCAGCGTTTACACTTCGAGATCTTGCCGACCGGTCGAGGCAACGTGATCCCGCCCCCATGATTGCCATAGGCGACGTGACCAAGCGGCTCTTGAGCGAAGA
>JBDNHG010000306.1:0-4346 GCA_041688925.1 Acidimicrobiales bacterium
CCCGCTCGCTCTGCGACAGCTTCAGCGACGTGCTCTATATAACTGACGGCCACCATCGCCTCGCAGCGGCCGCCTCCCTGGCCGCGGCCGAAGGCAGACCTCATCCGCACCTGCCCGCCGGGCTGTTCGCCGAGGATGACCTCCAACTCTGGGCGTACGCCCGTGCAATCCGCGATAAGAGCCTTGCCACCAGCGATATTCTCAAGGCGTTGCGCAAGAGATTCGACCTCGATGAATCGGCCGACGACATTCCCCGACCGACCGCGGCGCACCAGATTGGTGTGCGCATCGACAACCGCAGCTTTGTGCTGACGATCCCCCCGTCCTTGATCCCCACCGATCCCTACGACCGGCTCGACGTCAACGTGCTCCAAGATCTCGTGCTCGAACCGTTGTTCGGCGTCACGAACCCTCGGACCGATAAGCGCGTCCGCCTCATCGCTGACACCGACGACAACGCGCACGACGCAGACTCCTACGATGCCTGGTTCCTGCCTTTTCCAGCGTCGGTCCGCGACGTGATGATGGTGGCCGACACCGGTCGAGCCATGCCACCAAAGGCCACGTATTTCATGCCGAAAGTTCCGAGCGGCTTGGTGATTCGTCCCGTCGACGCCAGCTGATCTCTCGCTCAGACCCGCAGTGTTCGCCTCGCAGGGACGGTGGCCGCCGCTGGCTGCGGCCAATTGGCCCACGACCAATGCCTCGTGATTGGTTTGGTCCCCTAGATTGCGGAAATGGGCTCTCCGCTTCGTTTGGATCACACCGTCGAGATGGCATTGCAGGACCTCCAGACCGTGACGGCCGACGGCACGTCAGTCGCAGCCGCAATCGACGGGGTCATGACCAATGCGCCAACGAACCACGTCGATCATCGTGGCAGAGTCTTCGAGGTGTACCCGGGCCAATCCGAGTTCTGGCATGAGCCGATCGTCTACTGCTATTCGTGGACGATCCGTTCGATGATGACCAAGGGCTGGGGCCTGCATCTAAAGAAGGACGACCGCTACACGATCATCCACGGCGAGGCACTCACCGTGCTCTACGACGCGCGCCTTGATTCTCCTACCCACGGATTGGTACAGAAGGTTCCGCTCTCGGGCCAGGGGACCCGGCAAGTACTCATCCCCAAAGGTGTGTGGCATATCACGCTGAACTTGTCAGAGTCCGAAGTGTTTCTCATCAATCACCCGACGCAGGTGTACGACCACCAGCAGCCCGATCGGTTGCTGCTCCAGTGGGACTCCCCCTCGATTCCGTTCGACCTGGGTTCGCTGTTTCCGGTCCAACTAATGGGCTGCGCAGATGGCGATTGCCAGTAGCTGGTCAGCGGCGGCCCGGCGGCTCGGGAACCGACCGTGAGTAGCCCGCCGACAACGATCATCATTCCAACCCACAACCACGCAGAATCACTGGGGTATTCGATCGCCAGCGTGCTGCAACAATCGGTCGCTGACTTCTCGCTCGTCGTCATCGGCGATGGGGTCGGCGATGACAGTCGAGACGTGGTCGCCGACATGGTCCGCAGCGATTCTCGGGTCTCGTTCGTCGACCGTCCAAAGACACCGCGCCATGGCGAATCGATCCGTCACGAAGTCATTACTGCGAGCGACTCGGACGTCATCGCCTATCAGGGCGACGACGATCTGTGGCTTCCAAACCACCTCAAGGTGATGCTGCAACTGCTGGCAGACGCTGATTTTGTTCACCCACTGGCGATTGAGGTGCAAGCAGATGGCACGCTCAGCTACAGCCCCACCGATCTGTCACGACCCGAATGCCTGGCGTGGCATCTGAGCGAGAAGCCACAAAATGCTGTGTCGCTGACCGGGGTCGCACATTCCCGTTCGTCCTACCTTCAGCTGCCGTGGGGATGGCGTGAGACGCCGCCGGGAACCTGGACCGACCTCTACATGTGGCAGCAGTTCTTTCGACTCGATGGACTGAAAGCAAGAACAAGCCATCTCTCGACAACGGTGAAGCTCGCTGCCCACGGGCGAGGATCGATGACGGCTGAGCAACGTTCGACTGAGATCGCCGGGTGGTGGACCCAGATCAACGACGATGCCGGTTTCGACCGTCGCTGGACGAGCGACGTCGAACGTGCGATGCGACACTCGGGCGTCTCGATGCGCCTGTCGGTCACTGCGCTCGAGAACCAAGTCAGCTACCGCATCGACGAACGCGACGCGACACAACGCCAGCTCGAGACGAGCGAACACGAACTCGAGAACCTCCAGCGTCTGCATAGCGCAACGACCGATACGTTGGCCAACGTCCTGGGTGACCTTCGGGTCACGCGCCATGCGCTCGATACAGTTCGAGAATCGACGAGTTGGCGCCTGACCAAGCCGTGTCGAAGGTCGCTAGACGCCTGGAGAAGTCGCGGGAAGGTTCAAAAGTGATAGTTTAGGCTCTCAATTCGTTGCCGTTCAGACCCTGCGGGAACTCAGCTCTTAGGGGGTCTGTCTTGGTCGACAATGAAGCGACGTTGGCGACGGTATTGCGCGAGTTTGCTCGCACGCTGACCACGGACTTTCCAATACAAGGGATTCTCGATCATCTGGTGGAACAGATCGTGGAAGTTCTGCCGGTGACCGGCGCGGGCGTGACCCTGATCTCGCACGACTTGAGTCCGAAATACGTCGCTGCATCGAACAGCGCTGCGTTGGGTTTCGAGCAGCTTCAATCGAGGTTCGGAGACGGTCCGTGCGTCATGGCATATCAAACCGGTGATCCGGTCTCGGTTCCCGACCTGTTGGTCGAAGATCGGTTTCCAATCTTTGCGCCGCCGGCCCTGGCCGATGGCCTGGCTGCGGTGTTCACCTTTCCGTTGCGCCATGGCGATGGCTGCATTGGTGCGTTGGATCTGTATCGCGACACGATCGGTCCACTGAGCACGCATCAAATGATCACCGCTGAGACAATGGCTGACGTCGTCGCCGCATGCCTCATCAATGCCGAGGCACGAGAGCAGGCGAACGCAGCGGCGGCTGCGTATCTGCACGACGCATTGCACGATCCGCTGACGGCATTGCCGAACCGTACGCTGCTGATGACACGTCTGCAAGATGCGAACGATCGAGCGAAGCAGTCGCAGCTCAGCACCGTCGTGTACTTCGTCGACCTCGACCGATTCAAACTGGTGAACGATCACCATGGTCACCATGTCGGCGATGAACTACTCGTCGTGCTCGCTCGGCGGTTCGTACAGCTGTTGAGGTCAGGTGACACGGTTTCTCGGATATCAGGCGACGAATTCGTTGTGCTGTGCGAAGAGGTGCGAGATGAGGCCGAGATTCGCAGCATCGCATCGCGCATCGATGCAGTGTTCGAGCGGCCATTCATCGTAGATGGCCTCCGGCTATCGGTATCGGCCAGCGTCGGGTGCGCCGTCGCCGGCCCTGGCGAGGCGGTGACGGTCGACCTCCTCAGCCGGGCAGACACCGCGATGTATCTCATCAAGCGACATCGCGGAGGTCGACGCCATGTGGTCGACGCGAACGACAGCGCTCTGAGCACCATCCCTCAGAACCTCGAGCAAGAGATCCGCGAAGCGCTCGAGAAAGGCACCCTCGCGATCGAGTACCAACCAATCGTTCGCGCATCAGACCACATGATCACCGAGGTCGAGGCGTTGCTGCGGTGGAAGCACCCGACCCGTGGGCATATGCCACCAGCCCTTCTGATCGGAACCGCCGAACGAAGCTCGCTGATCAATCTGATCGGCGATTGGATTCTCGAGCGCAGCTGTTCAGCATTGGCTTCTTGGCGCGCGGGAGCCTGTCAGGCACCGATTGGCATTGCGGTCAATGTGTCTGCCCGACAACTGGTGAGCGGAGACTTCTTCAGGACGGTCGCGTATGCTCTGGAGGCCGCCGATCTCGACCCGACAGCGCTGGTTCTGGAAATGACCGAGAACCTGCTCATCGAAGATTCCGAACGTGCCATGAGTGCGTTGCGTGATCTGCGCAAACACGGTGTCCGCATAGCTGTTGACGACTTCGGAACCGGCTACTCATCGCTCAGCTATCTCACCCGACTGCCAATAGACATCGTCAAGATCGACCGCAGTCTGATCGCCGGAATCCCTACCGGTCCAGAATCGCTTGTGGTGTCGGCGGTGACCAACCTGGCGCACGAGTTGGGAATGGTGGTGGTCGCCGAGGGAGTAGAGACCCAAGAACAGAGCGACGAGGTTGTTCGTATCGGATGCGACCACGCCCAAGGCTTCTACTTCGGCCAGTCGATCTCAGACTCGGCGATCGAGACGATGGACTGGGCAGTGCCGTTGATCAGCACCGTGACGTCGTGAGGGTTCCTGTTCCTGTTCCTGTTCCTGTTCC
>JBDNHG010000307.1:0-2427 GCA_041688925.1 Acidimicrobiales bacterium
GTCGGCCAGCAGCGTGTCGACCTCGGCCAGCAACAATTGGTGATCGGCCAGTGTCGGGTCGCTGTCGAGAATAGCGAAAGCGTCTTCGCGAGCCTTTTCGACCCAGTACCGGTCTCGTCGCAGCGAGGCGAGCTTGAGGTCGCTGCGGCCCTTCTGGCGTTCGCCCATGATGGTGCCCTCGCCGCGTAGCTCGAGGTCGATCTCGGCCAACTCGAACCCGTCGGTCGAGTCGACCAACGCCTCGAGGCGCGACACCGAGATCTCGGTCGCGCCGCTGGCCACCAGATAACAGGATGACGGGTGTTCGCCACGACCGACACGGCCTCGCAGCTGGTGGAGCTGCGCGATGCCGAAACGATCAGCATCGAGGATGACCATCACGGTCGCGTTCGGAACATCGACCCCGACCTCGATCACTGTGGTCGCCACGAGTGCATCGAGGCGACCGGCTCGAAACTGCCCCATCGTCTCTTCTTTTTCGGCCGAGCTGACCCGGCCGTGCAACAGCCCCAACGCAAACCCTCTCAGCTCGTCTGACTGCAACCGCACGAACGTCTCTTCGGCCGAACTGGCTTCGAGCTTGGTGCTCTCTTCGACCAACGGCGTGACGACATACACCTGGCGGCCAGCACTGATCTCTTCGCGGACGTGCTGCCACATCACCGATTCGGCTTGGGGATCGACGCCGGTCAGATCGAGCTTCCCCTCGTCGTCTTCGAATGGAAGCCGTATCCATGTCGTCTTGATCGGGATGCGCCCGACCGGCATCTCGTCGAGAACAGACACATCGAGATCGCCGTAGACCGTCATCGCGGCGGTTCGAGGGATCGGCGTGGCGGTCATGACCAGCACATCGGGCACCGCCTCGCCAGCGCCTTTGGCCCGCAGCGCTGCTCGTTGTTCGACACCGAAACGATGCTGCTCGTCGATGACGACAAATCCAAGCGATGGGAACGCAACACCGTCTTGGATAAGCGCATGTGTACCCACCAGCAGGTCGATTCTCCCCTCGGCCAGACCAGCCGCAATCTTGCGTCGTTCGAGGGCGGTGGTTCGGTTGGACAACAGCGCAATGCCGAGCGGTCGTGTACCCATGAGCGAGCCATCGTCGGGCACTTCGAGCCCGTCGAGCATCGCTCGGATGCTGGCAAAGTGCTGCTCGGCGAGAACCTCGGTCGGTGCCATTAACGCGCCCTGGTGACCGCCCTGAACAGCAGCGAGTAGTCCGGCGACGGCGACGATCGTCTTGCCCGCGCCCACATCGCCCTGCAACAGCCGGTGCATGGGCGCAGCGGCCCGCAGGTCGACAAACATCTCGTTGATCGTTCGCCGTTGCGCATTGGTCGGATCAAACGGCAGGTTGGCGAGGAACCGGTCGACCAGCTCGCCGTCGGGGTCGTGTTTGACGCCCACGGTCGTGGCTTCGAGCTCGCGTTTTCGCCGCACGAGTGCCACCTGGATGCGCAACAGTTCGTCGTAGATCAGCCGGCGCCGGCCCTCGTGTACTTGGCCCATCGACTCGGGCTGATGGATATGAGTTAGCGCGGTGGCACGGTCGGTCAGCCCATGGCGTTCGCGAAGTGCCACCGGCACAGGATCAGCCAGGCCGCGCTGGCTGCTTCGCCGCAATGTCTCACTGACAGCTGACGAGATCTCGGCAGTACCTATGCCTGCCTTTTCGCTGTTCGGGTAGACGGGAACGATGCGGCCGGTCTGATCACCGATCATGTCGACGATCGGATTCGTCATCTGGAGCGAGCCCCGATATTCCTCGCACTTGCCGAAGATGACCGCGGTCATGCCCGCCCGCAGTTGCCGGGTGCGCCATGCCTGATTGAAGAAGGTGATCCGCATGGTGCCGGTGCTGTCTTTGACGTCGACGAACACCATCGTCTTCTTGTTGTTGCGGGTACGCCGACTGGTGACATTGGCGACCTCGACCATGACCATGCCTTGGTCGCCCGGCATGAGCTCTGCAATCGTCGCTTCGTTTGTGCGGTCGATGTAACGCCGCGGATAGGTCGTGATGACGTCGTAGAGCGTGAACATGTCGAGGGCGGCGAACCCAGATTCACGCTTGGCGCCCACACCCTTGAGCACGCTCACCGCCATGCCATCGAGGTCGGCCAGCGTTATTCCCTCGGCATGCGCACTCATCGCACTCGACTGTAGAACAACGCTGCGACACAGCGGCGCAGCCCATCACGCTGCCGTGCAGACCACTGCCGCTACACCACAACCTTTGAGCTGATCTGCGACCTGACAACGTCCGCGCACCCTCCGAGTACAAAGCCGTTTTCACCTCAGCGAAAAAGGCGGACACCGACCGCCAACAAAGGCCCTTGGGAAGATCGGCTACTGAGCTCAGACAGCATTTTTCGCCTCAGCGAAAAAGGCGGGCTAATGGGAGTGGGAGGAGGTAGCGAA
>JBDNHG010000308.1:0-3043 GCA_041688925.1 Acidimicrobiales bacterium
CGAAGAACATCTCCATGGTCTCGACCATTGCCTCGGTGCGTAGCCACCGCTCGGCCTGACCCTGTGGAAGCAGGTTCATGTGCTGAATCTTGGCGCTGGTGAACAATTGCGCTGCGCTGTTCGGGCATGCGGCCACACACGCGCCGCAGCCGATACACGCTGCAGCATCGAATACCTGATCTGAGGCTTCTTTGGGAACCGGAAGCAGGTTGGCGTCGGGTGCTGCACCGGGGTTGACCGTGATGTAGCCGCCGGCCATGATAATTGCGTCGAGCGCGGCACGGTTGACGGCGAGGTCTTTGAGGATCGGGAACGAAGCCGCACGGAATGGTTCGATCACGATGGTGTCGCCGTCGCTGTACTTGCGCATATGTAGCTGACAGGTCGCCGTGCCCTTCTCGGGGCCGTGCGCCTTGCCATCGATCATGAGATCGCAGGTGCCGCAGATACCTTCGCGACAATCGCTTTCGAATGCGATGGGCTCTTTGCCAGCGTCGTTGAGGTTCTCGTTGACGATGTCGAGCATCTCGAGGAACGACATGTCAGTGCTGACATTTGGCGCTTCGTAGGTCTCGAATCGACCGCGGTCGTCGGGGCCGTTTTGACGCCAGACCTTGAGAGTGATGTTGAGTGTTTGTTCGCTCATGGTGGTCTCCCGCGTTACTTGTAAGAACGCTTGCTGGGCGTCACGTAGTTGAATTCGAGTTCTTCTTTATGGCGGGTCTGCACAGCGTCATCGCCGTTCCACTCCCAGGCAGCAACGTGCTGGAAGTTGTCGTCGTCGCGGGCTGCTTCGCCCTCGGCGTCTTGGTGTTCGACTCGGAAATGGCCACCGCAGCTTTCTTCGCGGGCCAGTGCATCGCGGGCCTTGAGTTCGGCCAGTTCGAAGAAGTCGGCGACTCGGCCGGCCTTTTCGAGTGACTGATTCAGCGATTCGCCGCTGCCAAGAACACGAACGTTCTTGTAGTACTCGGCCTTGAGTGCCGGGATCTCGCTGATGGCCTTTTCGAGGCCCTTGGCGTCGCGCTCCATGCCGATGTTGTCCCACACGAGCTTGCCGAGTTCACGGTGGTAGTAATCGACCGACTTGGTGCCTTGCGTTGATAGCCACCGATCGGTGCGTGATTGGACATCGGCCTCGACGGCACCGAATGCCGGGTCGGTCGTAGCCAGTGGGGCGTCGCCCAACTGATCGGACAGATAATTGCCGATCGTGTACGGCAACACGAAGTAGCCGTCGGCCAAACCCTGCATGAGCGCCGAGGCACCCAGGCGGTTGGCACCGTGATCAGAGAAGTTCGCTTCGCCGACACAGAACAGGCCGGGCACGTTCGACTGCAGTTCGTAGTCGACCCACAAGCCGCCCATCGTGTAGTGCGCTGCGGGATAGATACGCATCGGCTGGGTATACGGGTCTTCGCCGGTGATGCGCTCGTACATGTCAAAGAGGTTGCCGTACTTTTCGGCGATGGCGTCCTTGCCCAGGCGGCCGATCGCATCGGCAAAGTCGAGGTAGACCCCGTTCTTCAACGGGCCGACACCCTTGCCCTGGTCGACCACGGTCTTGGCGTTACGGGAGGCAACGTCGCGAGGCACCAGGTTTCCGAACGCTGGATATTTGCGCTCGAGGTAATAGTCGCGTTCTGTCTCGGGGATATCGGCAGCTCGGCGGCTTTCGTCCATGCCGTCGGGAACCCAGATGCGGCCGTCGTTGCGCAACGACTCGGACATGAGGGTGAGCTTCGACTGGAACTCGTCGCTGGCCGGGATGCACGTGGGGTGAATCTGCGTGTAACACGGGTTGGCGAACAGGGCGCCGCGGCGATGGGCTCGCCATGCGGCGGTGACATTGCACATCATGGCGTTTGTCGACAGGTAGTAGACGTTGCCGTAACCACCGGTTGCGAGCACTACGGCGTGCGCCGAGTGTGAGCTGACTTCGCCAGTCACCAGGTCGCGGACGACGATGCCACGAGCGGCGCCGTCGTGCACGACCAGGTCGAGCATCTCGGTGCGGGTGTGCAACTCGACCGTGCCGGCACCAACCTGGCGCATCAGCGCCGAATAGGCACCAAGCAGCAGTTGCTGGCCGGTTTGGCCTCGGGCATAGAAGGTGCGTGATACCTGGGCGCCACCGAATGAACGGTTGTCGAGCAGGCCGCCGTAGTCACGAGCGAATGGCACACCTTGGGCTGTTGCCTGGTCGATGATGTCGACGCTGACCTCGGCCAGACGATGCACGTTGGCTTCGCGGCTGCGGAAGTCGCCACCCTTGACGGTGTCATAGAACAGACGGTGAACCGAGTCGCCGTCGTTCTGGTAGTTCTTTGCAGCGTTGATGCCACCCTGCGCAGCAATGCTGTGCGCTCGGCGGGGCGAATCGTTGTAGGTGAAGACCTTGACGTTGTAGCCAAGCTCGCCCATGGTCGCAGCGGCACTAGAGCCGGCCAAACCGCTGCCCACGACGATGACGTCGAACTTGCGCTTGTTCGCTGGGTTGACCAGCTTCATGTTGAACTTATGGTTCGTCCACGCTTCGCTGATGTTGTCGGTTGAGCCTTGGGGAAGGCGACTATCGAGCTTTCCGACTTTGAGATTCATACTGTCTTCCTCGCAATCGCAACGTCGCTGCGCTTGGGTTGCTCTGCTGATTCGTTTGGTCGTTGCGTGATCATTCGGCGACTCATTCGGCCGCCTCGGACTGTTCTTGTGCAATGAGGACCGCAAGCGGTACGTCTTCTTCGATCACGCCTGCTTGCACCATTATTGGGAAGCTCAGGTTGCCAAGCAAGATAAGCAAGGCGATGCCGGCGGCGATTGGGCGGCGCAGTGGGTTCAGCTTGGGGCTGTTGATACCCAGGCTGCTGAACATCGAGAAGATGCCGTGGAACAGGTGCACGGCCAGAGCGATGTTGGCGATGATGTAGAAGATCGCCACCGGCAGGAACGACAATGATCGGTCGGCGTGCCATAGGGGTCACCGCGCACCCAGTCGTCGTCGAACCAACCCCAGGTCAGATCGGCCAGGTGGTACAGGATGAAC